>NC_011959.1:1800000-2003006 GCF_000021685.1 Thermomicrobium roseum DSM 5159
AAGCGTTACCGACTTGGCCAGCACTTCGAGGTCGAGTTCATTCCGGTCACCCACAGCATTCCCGGTAGTTACGCCATCGCGCTGAAAACGCCACTTGGTTGGGTGGTCCATACTGGTGACTACAAGTTCGACCCCACTCCACCGCTCGGCCCGCGGACCGACGAAGAGCGCCTGAAGCAGCTCGGCCGGGAAGGTGTTTTGGTTCTCCTTTCCGACGCTGTCCGGGTCGAACGTCCTGGTCACACCCCCTCCGAGGCGGTGGTCAGCGAGACGTTGGACCGTATCATCGGTGCGGCCGAGGGTCGGGTGGTGCTGACCACATTTGCCTCCAACATCACCCGGATCGATCAGGCGATCCGGGCAGCGCATCGCCATGGGCGCAAGGTAGCCATCTCCGGCCGGAGCATGGAGCAGAGCACCCGCATCGCTCAGGAACTCGGCTATCTTCACCCACCCGATGGCGTGTTGGTGCCGGTCGAGATCGCGATGACGCTCCCGCGCAAACAGGCGATGCTTCTGACGACCGGTAGCCAAGGAGAAGCGACGGCGGCTCTAGCGCGGATCGCGAGCAGCGATCACCCGCATATTCGGCTCACGCCTGGCGATCTCGTCATCTTTTCCGCTACTCCCATCCCTGGTAACGAGCAGACGGTGAGCGAGACTATCGATCAGCTCTTCCGGATGGGGATCAAAGTGATTTATCCCGATATCGAGCCGACGGTGCACGTCTCCGGGCACGCGAGTCGCGAGGAGCTCAAGCATATGCTTCGCCTGCTGCGGCCGCGCTTCTGTGTTCCCGTCCATGGAGAGTACCGTCACCTCGCCCTTTACCGGGAACTCGCCCTCGAACTCGGCTATTTGCCAGAGCGAGTCGTCATTCCCGAACTCGGGTCGGTCCTGAGCTTCAGCCGCGAAGATGTCCGGCGCGAGGGAACGGTCGATTGTGGGCCTGTCCTCGTCGACTTCGTCACGCCGACTCACGCCGTCTTGCGCCGACGGGATGAGGTCGCTTCCAGTGGCGTGATCATCGCCGCCTTCGTGATCGATCGCGAAACGGGGAAGCTCATCGCCGGCCCCGAAGTGACCGCTGAAGGGCTGAACGGTAAGGTGAGCGCGGAAACACTCGCCAAAGTGACGGAGGAGTTCAAGCGGTTCCTGGCCAAGCAAAAAGGTGGCTTCAGCCACGGCTACCTGGTCAGTCGGACAAAGAGCGTGCTCGGCCGGCAGCTCTATCGACGGGCCAAGTTCCGCCCGCTGATCTTGCCGCTGATCAGCGAGTTATGAGCGTGACCGTCCGTTAGCGGAGCCGGGCGATCAGGACGTTGACGACGACCAGCACGGCGACGATCAGCGCCGCCAGCGCCGTGCTGTTGGCTCGCCCTAAACGGTTGCGCCAGAGCACGGTCAGGAAGAGCGCCGCGAGCGCCAGGTACCCGGTAATCGGATGCCAAATGCTGATCACTTGGGGTGCTCTGATGTAGAGGATCGTGCCCAGGATCACCTGGAGCGCGATCAGTGAGTGAGCGATCCCGACGAGCCACATCGGCAGTCCATTCTTCTGCCGGCGCAACCACGAGCCGACGGCAAGAAGCAAATAGATAATGGCGAGCGATTCACCGAGCATCCCGTGGATCGTGACGATCGTTCCCATCGTTCCTTCCTTTCCCTGCCTATTCTATCGCTCGATAGACCGGCTGCGCCGAGCTCCCCACCAGCCCAGCGCACTGATGCCAGCGAGCAGCGGGATCATCCACTCCTCGGGGACGCTGACCGAGCGTTTGGGTGTGAGCAGGGGAGCCCCGCCAGTGGCGAGATCGCGGACGAGATGAGCGCCGAGCCCGAGTCCCAGCCCCAGTCCGAGCGCCCGGTCTCGACGCATCGTCACCAGTGCCAGCAGGCACGCCACCGCGGCTGAGTGCGTCGCTGGGCGGGAGGGCATCGTCATGCAGGCCGAAAGACGCAGCGAACGCGCGGCTGCGACGTGATCGAGATCGAGGATGAGGGAACCGACGAGTGCCCCGGCGAGCAGACGACCGGGAGCCGGCAGCTGCCCGGTGATCGGCAAGACAGTCGCCAGTCCCGATGCCGCGTGCGAGGCAGCATCACTCACGCCGCGTCGCCACGATCCGGGCGGTGCTGCCGACCATGCGCGATGCGCGATCAGGGCGATACCCCAGGTGAGCAGCGTCGCGAGCCAACGCCGCATGCTCCTGCCTCCATCCTTCCCCGCCCGAGCATACTCGATGGAGCGGACAGGCAGGTCGGTCTGGCCGAGGAGGGTGAAGAGTGGAACCCCGCAAGCGATCACAGCGCGCTGTCGTTCTCCTGTCGGGTGGACTGGACAGCACGACACTGGCCTATTTGCTCGATGCCTACGGCTTCGTGCTCTACGGGCTCTCCTTCCGCTATGGTCAGCGCCACGAACGGGAACTGGAAGCAGCGCGAGCCATCGCGGAGAAACTCCGTTTCGCCGAACATCGGGTCGTCACGATCGATCTCGCGCAGTGGGGCGGGTCGTCTCTCGTCGGTTCGGGAGAGATACCCAGGCAGCCGACGAGCGGAATCCCCTCCACCTACGTGCCGGTGCGCAACCTGGTCTTCCTCGCGATCGCCCATGCCTATGCGGAAGCGATCGATGCCGATGCGGTCGCGATCGCGGTGAGTCAAGTCGACTACAGCGGGTACCCGGATTGTCGCGGAGAGTTCCTCGCCGCCTATCAGCAGGCAGCGGATCTGGCATCGCGGCGCTTCGTCGAAACGGGACGACGGATTCCGGTCTTGGCGCCGTTCCTCGATGTTCCCAAGTCAGCGATCGTCCGACTCGGTCTCCGGCTCGGTGTCGACTACGCCGAGACCTGGTCGTGCTACCGTGGCGGTGAGCGTCCCTGCCAGGAGTGCGATTCGTGCCGCTTGCGGGCCCAGGCGTTCGCGGAGGCAGGGGTGCCTGATCCCTTGCTCCAGCGCTGATTTCTGGTGCGTGGTACAACAAGGCCCGGTGCGAGGAGGGGAATCGCATGCCAGTTCAGCTCGTCTTGATCGGGCTTCCCCAGAGCGGAAAGACCACTGTCTTCAATGCTTTGACCGGTTTAAAGGCGGCGACCGGAACCTTCAGTGGTGCCGAGGACGAACCGAACCTGGCCACGGTCAAAGTGCCGGACCCGCGACTCGACGAACTCACACGGCTCTTCCGACCACGCCGGACTGTGCCAGCGGAGATCCAGTACTGGGATGTCGCTGGTCTGGCCAAGGGAATCCATGAGCGAGGACTCGGTGGGCGCCTGCTCGGGATTCTCCAGCAGGCCAGTGCGCTCGTCCATGTCGTCCGAGCCTTTCACGATCCAGCGGTCCCGCATCCAGAAGGATCGGTCGATCCGCTCCGCGACATCGCGACGATCGATATGGAGCTCCTCTTCACCGATCTCGCGATGGTCGACAAGCGACTGCAGCGGATCCGCTCCATGATCCCGAAGCTGCGCGGCCCGGAGCGAGAGGCGCACGAACGCGAAGGAGCAGTCTTGGAGCGTTTGCATCGTGCCCTGAGCGAGGGGAAGCCGATCCGGGCGATCGAACTCGAGCCGGACGAGGAAAAGCTGCTCCGCGGTTTCGGTTTCTTGACACAGAAACCCCTGCTCATTCTGCTCAATCTCGGGGAGGAGCGACTGGCCCAGGCGGAAGAACTTTTGGCGGCTGCCAGCCAGCACGTAAGCGGTCCCGGGGTTGCGGTCGAAGCGCTGCCGGGCAAGTTGGAGATGGAACTGGCTCAGCTCGCCCCAGAGGAGGCAGCTGCTTTCATGCAGGAACTCGGCATCGACGAGCCTGCCCGGAATCGCGTGATCCGGACCTCGTATCGGCTGCTGGGCCTCATCTCGTTCTTCACGGTTGGACCGGACGAAGTGCGTGCGTGGACTATCAAGCGCGGTGCCACAGCAGTCGAGGCTGCTGGTGCGATCCACAGTGACCTGGCGCAGGGTTTCATCCGAGCAGAAGTCGTGCACTACGAGGATCTCGTCCGCGTGGGTGGATTGACCGAAGCGCGGAAGGCTGGTCTGCTCCGCTTGGAGGGCCGGAACTACGTGGTGCAGGATGGCGACATCGTCCACATTCTCTTCAACGTCTGATCGCCGGGAGGGCGATGGCCGTGGATGTCGACCTTTCGCCGCGAACCAGCGGACTCCTGCCGCTGTGGCTGGTTGCCGGCGTGGGGTTGACCTGGCTGGTGGTGACGACCAGCCTGTGGCGACGGCGGTCGTGCTTTGCCGCCGAACTCGCGGCGCCGGGAGCACTCTTCCTCACCTGGGTCGCTTTCTTCTGGCGACCACTCCTGAGCGCTGCGCAGGTACCGCGCGGCGGTGGCGACCTGAATTCGTTCTTCTTCCCCCTCCATGCCTTCGCCGCGCGCGTCGTCCAGCAGGGGGAGATACCGTACTGGAACCCGACGCTGTTCAGCGGTTTGCCGCATTGGGCGAATTATCAGGCCGGCTTGCTCTACCCACCGAACTGGATCTTGTATCTCCTCGCGCGTCCCTTCAGCTACGGCGCTCTCGAACTCCTCGTGCTCGCTCAGTATCTCGTCGCCAGTTCTGGTGCCTATGCGCTCGCCCGGCTCGGGCTGAGACTCCCACGGATCGCGAGTCTCGTCGCGGGAATCGTCTTTCCGTATAGCGGATTTCTGGTTGCCCATCTCGGCCATTATTCGATGCTGGCTGCTGCGGTCTGGATTCCCTGGCTCTGGCTCGGGCTCGCCCGCAGCGTCGTCACGTCGCGTTGGCGCTGGAGCTTGTTGACGGCGAGCGCGACGTTCTTGCTCTGTACGGGTGGGCATCAGCAGACCGTTCTCTATGGTCTCAGCGCGAGCGCTCTCTGGTGGTTGGCCTGTTTCGTCCGCTGGCGCGCGGGAGAGTTGCTGGCGATCGCCGCTCGCCACCGCGCAGCGGAGCCCGTGGAGGTCTGGCAGCGTGCCGGAAGGCTTCTTGCGGACGCCGCGCGAAGTGGACTACCGGTCGCGAGCGGTGTGCTCACGGCATCGCCGGCGCTCCTTCCGTCCCTCGACCTGGCCCGGCGGTCGGTGCGGGCCGGTGGCCTGGGTTACGAACAAGCGAGCGAGTTCTCGCTCCAGCCGATCGCGCTCGTGAACTTCTTCTTGCCGCGGCTCTTCGGTGACAATCCCACGAACTGGTGGGGACCCTGGGCGAGCGGCGAAGTCTGGGCATATGCCGGGGTGGTGACGCTCTTTCTGGCGAGTCTGGCGCTCGCGCTCAGTCGAGAACCGCTCCGCTGGGCACTCGCCGGGATCGGACTGATCGCCTTGCTCCACGCGCTGGGGCCAGCGACACCGCTGCACGGCTGGGTGTATCGCTTCGTCCCGTTCGCGGATCTCCTCCGTGCACCAGCGCGCTCCCTCCTCTTCGTCGATCTCGTGCTGGCCCTGTTGAGTGCGCTCGGTCTGGCAGCGGCGCTCGAGCCTGGTGTCGTGTCCCCCTCGTTGCATCGTCGCTGGGAGCGCCGGCTTCTGCTCGTTCTCGCGGCGCTCGCCTTGTTCGCTGCTCCGCTCTTTCTCAACGCGATCGTGAGCGGTTCGTCACCACCGGAACGGGCTGTGCTGGCCCTGGAGGGGACGCTCATGCTCGTCCTTTGGCTCGGTCTGGCGACGCTCTGGTTCCGCGGTCTCCGAACGCGGTGGCCAGCGCCGCTCCTCGGCCTGGCTGGCGTGCTCCTCGTCGTCCTGGATCTCTTCAGCGCCACAGCACCGTTCAATCCGACTCCCGACGATCTCCTCGTCGACTTCCGGCATGCGGAGACAGTCGCGTTTCTCCGGCAAGCGAGTCGGGACGAGCCCTGGCGTCTTCTCTCGCTCACCATCCGCTGGCAGCCGAGCGCGGCGGCTGTGTACGGCCTGGAGGATGCGGGGGGACTCTTCGATCCGATGCAACCGGCCTCCATGGCGCGTGCACTGGAGTGCGTCCGAGCGCAACCCGCTCTCCCGCTCCTCGATCTCCTGAACGTCCGCTTCATACTGACTCGGCCAGAGAGTGGACCACTCGCCCCCCACTGGGAAGACCGCCTGCACACGTCGACTGGACTCGTGATCTGGGAGAACCGATCCGCTTTGCCGCGCGCCTGGTTGCGTGGTCGCGCCGAGGTGGCGAGCGTGGACGAAGCGCTCGATCGCGTCTGTCGCCCTGACTTCGACCCGCAGCAGGATCTCCTCCTCGCCGAACCGCTGCCACCAGCTGACCCGGGTGCGAGCGGGACCGTGCGTACTCGCTGGGATGGCCCCAATCGCTTGCTGCTCGATGTCCAGACGAGCGGCCCGGCGTACCTCGTCGTGGCGATCACAGCTGACCCCGGCTGGCGTGCTGCACTCGATGGCCGGTCGACTGCGGTCGTCACGGCAGACGGGCTCTACCAGGCGATCTGGGTGCCGGCGGGGCAGCATCGCGTCGAGTTCCGCTATCGTCCGCCATATCTCGAGTGGGGAATCGCTGGTGTGGCTGCGGGTGTGCTCCTGCTGACTCTCTTCCCGCTGCTGCACCGGTTGAGCCGGATTCGCGTCGCGCGGACTGCTGCCGCCTCGCTGTCCTCACCAGCTGACGAGCCATGATGCCTTCGCTGTGCCTGTGGCGAGTGGGTGCCCGACCGCAACGCGTGCGGGTACGCTCTCCGTGGTGATCTTCTCGCTCCCGCGTCGATGTGGCGGTAGAGCGCAACCGATCGCTGTTTTGTCCAGGCGATCAGGCAAGCTTTCTGCCTACCAGCCCGGAGCGTGCCCGGCGAGTTGACACGCGAACGGCTTACCCTCGTGCCTTGACGCCATAGGATCGGCGGAGGCTCGCGACAGCGTCGGGACCGATCCGATGCAATTCCAGTCCAGCGCTCCGGGCTGTCACCACCATGCGGCAGAGAAACTCGAGCACCTCGACTCGCCGGAATGCATCGAGCGGAGACTCGCCGACGGTGACCACGCCGTGATTCGCCATGATGACGACCGAGCGCTCTTTGCCGAGCGCCTCGGCGACAGCCCGAGCCAACTCGTCAGTGCCAGGCTGAATGTAGGGTACCCGAGCGATTTCACCGAGGTACAACGCTGTTTCAGGAACGATATCGGTCGGGAGTTCCAGGTCGGTGCACGCGACGAGCGTCGTGTAGAACGGAGAAAGATGGATCACGCAGCGCACATCGGGACGTGCCTGGTAGATGCGTCGGTGCAGCTGAATCTCGGTGGAGGCCTCCGGCGGCTCGTCCCGTTCGCCCTGGAGCGGGGCGAGAACGAAATCTTGCGAGTCGAGTTGGTCGAGGGCGGTTCCTCGCATGGTGATGAGGAAGTGCGACTCGCTGCGCCGCAGGCTCAGGTTACCGCCAGTCCCCCACAGGTACCCGCGACTCCCCGCCAGCCGACCGAGTGCGATGAGACTCTGATGTGGGACGAGCTCGACTGGCATTCGCCTCTCCTGTCTGTCATCGTCACGTGTTCGCGAGGATCTCGCGCATCAAGTCGGCTATCTCAGCCGGTCGCTCCGCGACGTGCACGCCAGCTGCCTCTAGTGCGGCGATCTTCTCGGCAGCTGTTCCCCGCCCGCCGCTGATGATCGCTCCGGCGTGTCCCATGCGTCGACCGGGCGGGGCCGTGCGCCCGGCGATGAAGCCGACGACAGGCTTGGTCACCTGCTCCCGGATATAGGCTGCGGCTGCTTCCTCGTCGGCTCCGCCGATCTCACCGATGAGCACGATGGCGCGTGTCTCTGGATCGTTCTCGAACAGCTCGAGCACATCAACGAAGGAGGTCCCGATGATCGGATCGCCGCCGATGCCGACGGCCGACGATTGGCCGATGCCTGCGCGTGTCAGTGCCCAGACGACTTCGTACGTAAGCGTTCCACTGCGCGAGACGATACCGACTGGCCCGGGCGTGTGGATGAATCCCGGCATGATGCCCACCTTGGCCTTGCCCGGCGAGATCAGTCCCGGGCAATTGGGGCCGATGAGCCGCACGCCGCGCTGACGGACGGCGTGGTAAACCCGGAGCATTTCCAGAACTGGAATCCCCTCGGTGATGCAGACGATGAGCGGGATGCCAGCATCGGCCGCCTCGAGGATCGCATCGGGAGCGAACGGCGCCGGAACAGCGATAAAAGAGACATTGGGTTGGGTGGCAGCGACGGCATCGGTGACCGTATCGAACACTGGGACACCGTGCACGACTCGACCGCCGGCTCCCGGTGTGACGCCCGCTACAACTCTGGTCCCGTACTCGATCATCTGCCCGGTGTGGAACGAGCCTTCCTTCCCGGTGATTCCTTGCACCAGCAACCGCGTCGACTCGTCGACCAGGATCGCCATCTCCCGCCCCCGCCTCACTGACCTTGCGCGAGTGCCACGGCTCGCTGCGCTGCTTCTTCCATCGTGTCCACGACCGTGAAACCAGCTTCCTCGAGCAGGCGACGCCCCTCCTCCTGGCGCGTTCCGACGAGACGGATCACCATCGGCACGCGAACCTCGACTTGGCGCAGGGCCTCGAGAATCCCTTGTGCCACCACATCGCCGCGCGTGATGCCCCCGAAGATATTGACCAGAATGGCGCGGACGTTGGGATCAGCGACGACGATCCGCAAAGCCGCCGCCACCCGCTGCGCCGAGGCTCCTCCACCGATGTCCAGGAAATTCGCTGGCTCCCCACCGTACAGTTTGATGGCGTCCATCGTCGCCATGGAGAGCCCTGCTCCATTGACGATGCACCCGACGGTCCCGTTCAGGCGCACGAAGCTGATCCCTGCCAGCCGGGCTTCCCGCTCCAGCGGGTCTTCCTCCTCGGGGTCGCGGAGTTCGGCCAGATCCGGATGCCGGAACAATCCGTTGTCGTCGAGCACGACCTTGGTATCGAGGGCGAGCCAGGAGCGATCCTGTGTGAGGACCAGCGGATTGATCTCCGCCAGCGAAGCATCGTTGTCGACGAAAGCGCGGTAGAGTTGCCGAGCGATCGTCGCGAAACCCCGCACCAGGTCCGGTTCGATGCCGAGCCGGAAGGCGAGCCGCCGCGCCTGGAAGTCGAGGAAACCGAGGAAGGGATCAGCCTGCTCGCGGACGATCGCGGTCGGGCGTTCGCGGGCGACTTCCTCGATATCGACACCGCCCGCGCTGCTCGCCATCACCACGATGCGACGACTATCGCGATCGAGCACAGCCCCCAGGTAATACTCCCGCTCGAAGGCGACTGCTGGCGCAACCAGCACTTTGCGGACGATCCGCCCGCGAATCTCCATACCGAGGATCTGCCGGGCAACAGCCTCGGCCTGGACTGGATCATCGGCCAGGCGGATTCCACCGGCTTTGCCGCGACCTCCGGCGTGGACCTGCGCTTTCACCACGACCCGGCCGCCCAACTGTTCGGCTGCAGCGCTGGCTTCCTCTGGAGTCCGGGCCACGATCCCACGGTTGACCGGAATCCCATACCGTGCAAAAAGTTCTGCTGCTTGATATTCGTGGAGATCCATCGCCCCGCCTTCCGACTCGACTACCGCGCCGATCATACCACGTGGCGTCACCGTTTTCGGCGCGCGTTCGCCATGACTGAAAAGGTGGTCTCGCCCCCTGGTGCCGATCCGTACTCCCTCGCTCGGCTGTCATGGCGACAGTATCCAGTGCGCGATCGGTCTTGCCGGAAGAAAGAGGCAACGAGGGTCCGTCCCCAGCGTGGTCGGTGAGTAAGACAGCTGGCTGCTTGGGCGATCGCCGGTAGCCACGATCGACGACCAGTAGGGGCAGCACGATCTGCCGTGGGACGCAAAGCAGAGTGCGTTCCGGTGACGTGGCTCCCCCCGGTGACCGGATGAGCGATGCCGGATCGCTCGATTGACTCCGCAACTATCCGGCGCCATGATCGACCTGCACGATCCGATGCCAGGGGAGGTGCAGCATGCCGGATTTTGACTATCAGACTGATGTCTTGGTCGTCGGCAGTGGCGGGGCGGGCCTGGTCGGTGCGCTGGTGGTGAAAGAGCATGGCTTCGAGCCGCTGGTGATCGAGAAGACCGCCTTCGTCGGTGGGACGACCGCCTGGTCAGGAGGAGGACTCTGGATCCCGAATAACCCAGTGAGTCGCCGAGCTGGCTTGCAGGACTCGTTCGAGAGTGCGCTGCGCTACATGGACGAGGTGATCGGTGACGTTGGACCGGCATCTTCGCCACAAAGACGACGAGCTTTTCTCGAGTTCGGGCCACAGATGGTCGAATTCCTCGAGCGCCTCGGATTCCGCTGGCGCGCGGCCGTTGGCTATCCGGATTACTACCCGGAAAAGCCGGGGGGATCGACCTTCGGCCGTGCGATCGAGGGGGCACTCTTCGACGGGCGGGAACTCGGACCCTGGCTGCCGCGTCTCCATCGGTATCCCAGCGTACCGAGCGTGCCGCTCCACACCAACGAAGCAGCGAAGTTCGCGCTCGCCTTGCGTACTCTGCAGGGGGCTGCGACCGCGGCTCGTGTTACCTGGCGCCTGTTCTCCTGGCGCCTGCGCGGGCGTGTCCCGCTCACGCTCGGTGCCTCGCTGGTCGGCCAGCTCCTCCGGCTGTGTGTGCAGCGGAGCATACCGATCTGGCTGGAAAGCCCGCTGGTCGAGCTCCTGGTCGACGATGGTGCTGTTGTCGGTGCGGTGGTGCAGCATCAGGGGCGGCGGGTACGCGTGCGGGCGCGTGGCGGCGTCCTGCTCGCTTCTGGCGGTTTCGCGCAGAACCGCGAAATGCGCGAACGTTATCACCCGCATCCGATCACGACTGAATGGACGAGCGCTCCGCCGAGCGACACCGGCGATGCGATCCGGGCTGCTCAGGCGATTGGGGCAGCACTCGCGCTCATGGACGATGCCTGGTGGGGTCCGACCGCCATCATGCCGAATGGACGACCGCTCTTCGTTCTCTGGGAGCGCTCCTTTCCTTTCAGCATCATCGTCGACTCCAGCGGGCAACGCTTCATGAACGAATCGGCTTCCTATGTCGACTGTGGCCATTGGCAGTACGAACGACACCGAACGATACCGGCGATTCCCGCTTGGCTGATCATCGACAGCAAGCATCGTCGCTTCTATCCCTTCGGATTCGTACCACCCATGATCACTCCGCGGTCGATGACGAGCGAGCGATTCCTCGTGCGGGCGAAGACCGTGCGTGAGCTGGCTCACCGCTGTGGCATCGATCCCGACGGGTTGGAGCGAACGATCGAGCGGTTCAATCGGATGGCTCTCGTCGGACGCGATGAGGATTTCCACCGTGGCGAAAGTGCCTACGATCGGTTCTACGGTGATCCGCGAGTCCGGCCCAATCCCAACCTCGGCCCGCTCGACAAGCCGCCGTTTTATGCCACGGCCATCTATCCCGGTGATTTGGGAACGAAGGGTGGGTTGCTCACCGACGAGTGGGCACGCGTGCTGCGCGAAGACGGTCAACCGATCCTGGGCTTGTATGCGGCGGGGAACACGACCGCTTCCGTGATGGGCCGGACCTATCCAGGGCCCGGCTCGACGATCGGTCCAGCCTGCACCTTCGCCTATATCGGGATGCTGCATGCGGTGAGACAGCTCAGCGATGCGTTGGCGACGGGGCGATGAAGCGAGGGGCGCTGAAGCGAAATGGCCGCTCGACCGAACAGGTGTGCTGTCCGCTTTCGCCGTAAGAGACGTTTCGGTAGAGCTTCGTCTGGGTTCTCGTTTGGATGAAGGCTTCGCCGATCGCCTCTTGACAGGTGAGCTAAACAGCTTACACTGGAAAATAGAGAACCCCACGAAGGAAGAGCCGCGGTGCAGTGAGGGAGGTGCGGCATGTGGAAGCCGGAGCCGAGTCTCGCTGACTTGCGGTACACCGTTGAGAAGGCTGGTCTCTCCCCAGAGAAGCTGCTCGCGGCGTACCGCCAGATGTGCCTGATTCGTTCCTTCGAGGAAACGATCGCTGACCGCTATTACATCGGGAAGACTCCGCAATTCAACATGGCGGCCGGGCCGATCCGTGGCGAGATGCATCTCGCGGTCGGCCAGGAGGCGGTGGCAGTCGGAGTCGGCATGCACCTGCGGGAACCCGATGCGGTCGTCAGCACGCACCGGCCGCATCATCATGCACTCGCCAAAGGAGTTCCGGCCGACAAGCTGGCTGCCGAGATCTTCGGCAAGGTGACCGGTTTGTGCCGGGGCAAGGGCGGGCATATGCATCTCTTCGATGCCGAGCACCGCTTCTCCTGCAGCGGTATTGTCGGGGCTTCCTTCCCGCAAGCCGCTGGTGCGGCATTCGCGTTCCGCCACCGTGGCGAACCGCACGTGGCGGTTGCTTTCGCCGGGGAGGGAGCAGCCAATCATGGGACGCTGGCCGAGACGCTCAACGCAGCGGTCCTCTGGCGCTTGCCGCTCGTCATCGTGATCGAGGACAACATGTATGCCGATTCGACACCGAAGTGGCAGGCGCTCGCTCAACCGCATCAGTTCCAGCGCGCTCTCGGCTTCAATGTTCCCTCCTACCTGGTCGATGGCATGGACCTCATCGACGTCTGGCGGGCAGCCAAGGATGCTGTCGAGCGTGCCCGTGCCGGGTATGGCCCCAGTCTCATCGAGGCAGTGTGCTATCGCTACCGCGGCCACTTCGAGGGGGATGGCGAAGAGTATCGGACACGCGAAGAAGTCGAGCGATGGCGCCAGCTCGACCCGATCCCGCGACTGGCGGAGCGGCTCAAGCGACTCGGTTGGGCCGATGACACGACGCTCGAGCGGCTGCGGCGAGAGGCCGAGGAAGAGGTGGCGCGAGCCGTTGCCTTCGCCGAGCAGAGCCCATTGCCGGATCCGCAGGAAGCGCTGGTGGGGGTGTTCCGATGACGCGGACGATGAAAGGGATAGCCTTCGCGATCGCCGAAGCGATCGATCAGGAAATGGCTGAGCGGCCGGACATCGTCGTCCTCGGTGAGGACGTCACCTACTGGGGCGCGGTGTTCGGCTTCACGTTGGGTCTGTATCAGAAGTACGGTCGCGATCGCGTGATCGATACACCGATCACCGAGCAAACGTTCTTCGGCATGGCAGCTGGCGCAGCATCGGTCGGGATGCATCCGGTCGTCTCGCTCATGTTCGTCGACTTTCTCGGGGCTGGTTTCGACCAGATGTACAACCATATCGCCAAGAATCACTATATGTCCGGTGGCCAGTTCGCGATGCCTGTCACCATTCTCACCGCGATCGGTGGTGGGTACGGCGATGCTGCTCAGCACTCGCAGGTACTCTATGGACTCTTTGCCCATGTGCCGGGCTTCAAGGTGGTTGTCCCCGCGACCGCCTACGATGCCAAGGGGCTCACGATCAGTGCGCTGCGTGACTCGAACCCGGTCGTCATCTTCGGACACAAGCTGTTGACTGGCCTACCCTTCCTTCCCTTCGAGGGCCAAGAGGAAGAGGTACCGGAGGAGCGCTATACCATCGAGTTCGGCAAGGCTGCGGTACGCCGGGAGGGGAGCGATCTCACGATGATCGCGGCTGGCCTCATGGTGCATCGCTGCCTGCGGGCTGCCGAGGAATTGGCGCGCGACGGTATTTCGGCCGAGGTCATCGACCTGCGGACGCTCGTTCCGCTCGATAGCGAGACGCTCGTGACTTCTGCCCGCAAGACCGGGCGTGTACTCATCGTCGATGAGGATTACCAGAGCTACGGGATGACCGGCGAGATCGCCTTCCGCGTGCAAGCCGGTGCGCTCGATGCGCTCAAAGCGCCGATCCGTCGGCTGGCGGTTCCGGACGTTCCCATTCCCTTCTCGGAACCGCTCGAGAGCGCTGTTATTCCCAGTGTCGAGCGTATCGTCAACGAGGCGAAAACATTGCTCGCGGCTGGTGCGCGAGCCTGAGCGAGTCGGCACCAGTGGGCGCCGGGGAAAAGCATCCCCGGCGCCCGTTTTCGCTCTCTCAGCCTTCTCCTTCAGCTTGCTTGCGCTGCCTCGGGGGGACGGATCAGGAGCAAGGGGACTGTCCCCTCGCGGAGCAGCCGCTCGGCCACGCTGCCGAACACCACACGACTGAAGCCACTCCGACCATGCGTCGCCATCACGACGAGATCCGGCTGTCGCTCGCGCTCGAAGGCCAGGAGTTGTTCGGGTGCGATCCCTTCCAGAACATGGGTTTCGACCCGCAGACCCTCGCCCCGCAAGCGCTCGCCGAGTTCTTGCACATAACTCGTGGCGGCTTCGACGAGTTGCTGAGCTAACTGGTTCAGGACATCAGCTGAAGTCGGGGCACCGGCTGGGACACTGAGCAAGCTGTAGATCTCCGGCGTCTCGGCCACTCGTACGAGATGGATCGTCGCGTCGAACCGGCGTGCCAGTTCGCTCGCATAGGGAATCGCAGCTTCCGCCAGCGCTGAGCCGTCGACCGGTACGAGGATCGAGCGCACCACACCTGGCTCACGCTGTGGCATCGAGGAGCGGATCAGCAGGACGGGAGCACCGGCCCCGCGAACGACACGGTCAGCCACGCTCCCAAAGAGCCAACGCCCGATCCCGCTCCGCCCGTGTGTCGTCATCGCGATCGCGGGATCGTCGAGTTCGAGAACGAAATCGATGATCTCGGCTGCTGGATCGCCGTAGCGGACCGTGATGTCGGTCTCTCCCCCCAGCTGGCGTGCGACGCGCGCGAGGTAGTCACGTGCCTCCGCCGCGATCTCGGCCGGCGCATCGATATCGACCACTCGGACGAGGTAGAGCTTGGCCCCGAACCGCTCGCTGAGTGCCCGCCCGTACGGAAGCGCAGCTTCTGCCAGTTCCGATCCATCCAGTGGCACCACGACCGAGCGAATCATCGTATCCCCCTTCCCCACTGCTGTTCTGCCCGATGCCTCGCTTCTCCCGATCGGTGTCGCGCTCGCTCCATTGATCCCCGAGCAATTGCAGCCTACCACGCACGCGCTGAGCTGTCAGCATGCGCTATCATGCCGACAGGTCGGTGCGTCGGTTCAGCGCTGAGGAGGATGCCAGTGGCGGTTCGTCTTCCGGTCGAGGAACTGCAACGCTTCGTCACCGAAGTCTTTCTCCGCACGGGCCTCAGCGAGGAGGACGCGGCGATCAGTGCGGAGATCCTCGTGGCCGCTGACGTACGCGGATTCGATTCGCACGGTGTGGCGCGATTGGACTACTACGTCCGCCGGATCGAGGCTGGTGCAGTCAACCTGCGCCCGCGTTTTCACGCAGTGGCAGAGACACCGGCGACGATCGCCTTCGACGCCGACAACGGGATGGGCTTTCCGAGTGCCTACCGTGCGATGCGACGGTGCATCGAGAAAGCGCAGGAGAGCGGCTTGTGTCTGGCGACCGTGCGTCGCAGTAATCACTACGGGATCGCTGGCTACTATGCGACGATGGCGCTCGAGGTTCCTGGGATGATCGGCGTGTCGATGACCAATGCAACGCCGCTCGTCGTGCCACCGCACGCGCGCGATGCCTATCTCAGCACAGCACCGATCGCCTTCGCGATTCCGGCGGGCAAGGAGCGCCCACTCGTCTTCGACGGTGCGACCAGCACCGTTGCCTGGGGGAAGATCGAGATCGCACGGCGCAATCGCCAGCCGATTCCTCTCGGTTGGGCGCTCGACGCCGAGGGACGACCGACGACCGATCCGTTCGCCGCGCGCTTCTTGACGCCGCTCGGTGCATTCCCCGAACTGCGCAGCCACAAGGGGTATGCGCTGGCGCTGCTCGTCGAGGTCTTGTGTGGCCAACTGGCGGGTGGCGTGTGGGCCAAGTACGTGGGCGGCTCGCGCTCCGAGACGATCGGCCCTTCCAATACGGGTCATGCTTTCATGGCGATCCGCATCGACGCATTTCGCCCGCTCGAAGAGTTTTTGGCCGATATGGACGACATGCTCGGAGAACTGCGGCGTGCTCGTCCAACCGACGGTGCCGAGCGGGTCTTGGTGCCGGGTGATCTGGAAGCGGAAACGGAAGCTGAACGGCGAGCCAACGGTATTCCCGTGCATCCCGAGGTACTGGCGACACTCCGCGAGATCGCGACGCGCTACGGTGTGCCGCTGCCCGCCTGAGTAGGCCGCTTCCCGGCGAAGCACGGGAAACGAGCGCTTCTCGCTCAGGTGCTCGGCTCACTCGCTCTTGCGGCCACGCAGGGTGATCGCTTTGCCGAGGATCTCGCCCGTCACGACGATCATGACGAGCGAGAGCAATGACGCCACGGCCAAGACGACGAGCATGATGCCACCTTCCAACACCCGGTCCCACAAGGACCGTTGGTCAGCGAGATAACGTGCCCATGCGTCGACGAACCAAGACGAGAGGCGAGAGAGGCCTATAGCTGCACCAGCGGCAGCGAGGAGCGCCAGGATTCCCTCGAGGAGCAACCCGTAGCCCGTCGAGGACTCGCGACCCAGACTCGCAACTTCTGCGCGGACCGTGGCGAGTCCGAGTGATCCATTTGCGGTGTTCCCATTCCCCGGTGCTGGTTGCAAGCGACCGACGACGAAGAGTTCGCTGCCGATCGGAAGATATTCTTCCCAGACTTCGATCGAGCGGGCTGAAAATCCGGAGTCTTCCCAACTTGCGATCGTATCGCCGTGTCTTTGCCTCAGTTCCTCATAGCGTTGCCGCGCCCAATCCGGCGCCTCTTCGATCTTCCAGTTGGCGGCTTTCGACAACCAGTACCGGTGGGCGTCCGATGCGTCGACGAGTATCTGTCCTGTCCCGTCGTCGAGGACGATTTGGTTCAAGAAGGATTCCTCGTGACGTAGGAATCGGAACCGATCTTTCCAGAAGACGCTTCTCGCCCAGGTGACCGTGATTGTCCTCTTACCGGCAGCAGCCATCGTGTCGGTCAGGAGCATGCGTTCTGCCGTTGCACGTTTCGCTTGCCCTCGTAGTTCGACCAACCGGTCGAATGGGCCTGTCAGGACTGTCCCGATCGGCTCGGTAGAGAGACGACGGATCCGCCGAAATCCTCGCAGGCGTTCGAAGCTGACCCAGAAACCGAAAACGGTCACCAGGAACAGTGATCCGGTCGTGGCGAGTGCCAGCAACGCATCGAACCAGGGATCGCACGTCGGACCACACGTTTGGGCGAGGATCAGAAAAAGTCCTGGTTCCATGCGACTCCACATCCCGCTGCATCCAGATCCGCGCGACTCCCGTACTCTCCCCTGTCGCGTGTGCTCACGGCCAGCGCTGGCGGTCCCAGCATTCCGGGCACTGGTAGGAGACGTACTCCACCGTCTCAAGCAAGTCGAGTTGGTCTGGGAGGTCGTGCTGGTCTCCCGTTCGCCAGATCTCCCAAACGGTTCCCGTGTCGTCGGTCACGATGACGGCTGCGACGGGTCGTCCCGCTCCGTCGAGGAGACCGAAACGGCGATGCAGCTCCTCTCCCTCGGTCAGGAGGAGCGGAAAGGGTGGCGGTTCATCACCGGGCCAGTGGACTGCCAGTGTCCGGCCGAGCGGGATGATCGCCAGGAGCTGACTCCGGGCTCGGGCGATCTCATCGGCGAGAGAACTGATCCGGCGGAGGTAGGCGAGGCAATCAGCACATGGCCACTCGTGCAGGAAAACGAGCACGAGACCGCGGCGCAAGTAGAAGCGACGCGTCTCGATGCGCCTCCCACCCAGATCCTCGAGGGTGAAATCGACGATCCGGTCACCGACAGCGATCATCGGGTCGGTCACCGATGGAAATGACTCACTGTTCTCTCCGGCGATGATACTCGGACTCCGCCGCCGGTTGCCAGTTCGCTTGCACTTGTTCGGTGGCTCCATCGGGGTGAGCTTCCGCTGGCGTCGCGGCGTCGCGTGCCAGCGTACTCCAGTGCGCCTCGTCGTGTGCGGCTGCGATCGCTCGCCCGCGAGCGAGTTCGCCCCCGAACAGAGGTCCTACCCCGTAGGTGCAGCCGGAACGGGCCAGCGCAACGAAGACTGCGAACTCGTCGACGTCGTCGGCGAGGCTGAGAAGCGACAGATCCTCGGTAACCCGGAGCAACGCGTGGGTCAGGACCGCTGCTCGCGGATCCACGAAAAAGGAGCGGACGAATCCCCGAGGGATCCGGATGCCAGCACGCGGCAGTGACAAAACCGGCTCGATCCCTTCCGGCGTGAGCACTGGATCGCGCACGAGGATGCCGACTCCTTCTGACGAGACTGCCTGGAGTGCCTGCCGGTCGCGCGGCATGCGCAGCAGCGATGTGGGGAGATCGAGCCAGAGCCGTTTTTGGTCACGCGCCAGCTCGTCCAGGGGCTCGCGCAAGATCTTCACAACCTCGTCTGCCAGGAGCGCTCGCTGGGGAAAGCGCAGGACGACGAGCGAGCGCTTCGGCATCTCGCGCAGCCAGTCGAGGCATTCCTGGATGCCGCGGAGAGCGAGGAGCTCAGCGACGCCGGTGCGCTCAGCCAACGCTGCCAGCTCTTCTCCCCGGTAGGTCCCGTGCTGGGGATCGCTCCATTCGGGAACGAGTTCGACACCCGCGACCCGACCGGTCCGGAGGTGGATGACGGCTTGCGCTGCGAAACGGATGGAGCCGGTTTCGCAAGCGGTGCGGAGTGCCTCGCTGAGGATGACGAGTTGCGTCGTTTCCTCTGCGAGTTCAGGAGAGAACAGGACGACGCGTCCTTTGCCCCGTCGCTTGGCCTCGTAGAGAGCGAGGTCGGCTGCCCGCAGTATCTCGGTGGTATCGCAGGGCCGACCATCGCAGAACGCGATGCCTACACTGCCACCGAGATGGATCGTCTGCCCGTCGATGCGGAACGGGTGGGTGAGGGCCACCAGGATCCGGTTGGCCAGTTCGCGCGCTCCTTCTGTATCCTGCACGCGGGCGAGGACGAGGAACTCATCGCCACCGAGTCGTCCCACTAGGTCGTCCTGGCGGACGCTGCGCCGAAGGCGCTGGGCGACCTCGCGCAAGAGGGCGTCTCCGACCAAATGCCCGAACGTGTCGTTCACCGCTTTGAAACCATCGAGATCGATCAACAGGGCGGCGAATGGCTCGCCCGCGCGGGCCACGTGATCCAAATGCGCCAACAGCGAGGCGCGGTTCGCGATGCCCGTCAGCTCGTCGGTCGTGGCGAGCCGCTCCAGTTGCTCGCGTGTTCGCACCTCGTCGGTGCTGTCGAAGGCGATTCCGATGACGCCGGTGATCCGACCATCTGGATCGCGCAATGGTTCGAGGCGGACGCGGAAGCAGCGGTCGTGCCAGGAGAACTCGTACTCTTGCGGCTCCCCGGCCAGCGCGAGCCGGTGAGCGCGGATCACGAGATGATCAGGGTCGCTGGTGCCGAGGTACTCGAACAGCGTTTGCCCGACGACCTGGCCTGGCCGGAGACCGAGATGTGCCAACCCCGCTCCCTCACTCGAGGTGAAGACGAGATCACGATCGACAGTCCACACGACGGCGGGCAGCTGCCGAAGGAGCACCTGTAGCCGGGCCTCTCGTTCGGCCAGCAGCCGCTCGATCGTGCGGCGCTCGTCGATCTCGTCACGGAGTTCCGCGCTCAAGGCACGCAGGCGCTGGTTGGCTTGTGCTGTGCGCCAGCCGACGGCGAGCGCGAGTGCTGTTGCCAGCGTCGCCAGCAAGCCCGCGGCACCGACGACGAGCGGAAGCGGACTGAGCAGCGGCTGCACCCGTGCTGTCCCGAGCTGGGTGCGGAGACGCAGGACACCGAATCCCACCTCATTCGACGGTACCCGCACCGTGAGCGGCTTGACCCGTGGGTCGCCTCGTCCGCTGCCAAGAAGCAGGTCGCCGTTCAGGTAGAGGGTGAGCGCAACGTCACGGTCGGTCGCTGCCCGAACCACTGGAGCGAAGAATCGCTCAGGGTCGATCACCGCGCGGATCTGCCCGGTGGGTGTCCACCACTCGGCGAGCAGCCCCGGACGCCCGTCCGGTAGGACGATCCGCAAGAGCGCGGCCCCGTCGATCGGTCCGGCCAGCCCGGGCGACTGCTGTGCCAGGGTTGCCAGTTCCTCGTCTTGGTGGGCAACTCCTGGTGCAACGAAGAGCGTCTCGCGCTCGCGCGGATTCGTTCGACCGTACCAGAGGAGCCCAGGGGCATCGCGGTCGTCGACGGTAGCATGTTGCTCAGGGATGGGTCGGAGGCGTGCCAGGCGGTTATCGAGCAGTGCGCCGAGTTGGTTGGCTGCTGCCAACCCTTCCGTCCGTGCCTGATCCGCGAGCGCGGCGTGTTGCCAACGTTGGAGCGTCGCAACCGTGACAGCCGTGACGAGCAACCCGGTCGCGAGTGCTGCCCAGGGTGCCCAACGCAGGGGCGAGCGTCCGGCCGCGTGATCGCTCTGTACCGCAACGAGGTGGGCTAATAGGCTCGCCAACGCCAGGAGGAGAATCGTTAGAAGGGACGACCTGGTGGAAAGTGCTTCGGTGACCAGGCGAAGCGGGACGAGCTCTGCCACGAGGAGCGTGAGCCAGACGCTCGCAGCGAGCGTCGCGCTCACGCCGGCGAGGCAGATGCTGCGCGGTCGCCGAGCGAACAGCGAGGCGATACTGCTCAGGCCGAGCGAGGCGAGTCCGAGCGCAGGGAGTGCGGCGAGGACAAAATCATCCGGGGAGCGCTGCGCCAGGTCGAGAGCAGCAGTGGCGGTGAGCGCAAGCGTGCTGCTGCCGGCGAGGAGACGAGCGAGCTGCCGCGTCCTGGCGGGCACTCGGGGGGCGAGCGAGAAGCCGTGACCGATCACTGCGAGCAACGCGCCGACGAGCGCGACTGGCGCGCTGAGTGTTGCGTCTCGCGAAAACGCGACGATTCCGAGAATGCTCGCCAGTGCGAGCCCGCCGGCGAGCGTCACCCTGAGCGCCCGAGCTCGCTCGCTCGTATCCTCGGCCCGTGTTTCGTGGGTGTCGATCGACACTATCGATCCCATCGTCATCCGCCCAGCCCAGCGCCTTCTGACGGAAGAACGCATTGAGCACATCACTGGTTTCAGCTCGGCGACTGCTCGGTGTCGATTTCTGTCGTACCGCTGCGCGGCGAGTGTGGTCGCCGCACCTGCAGTGAGATTTCCTTACGGCACCGAGCCGACCGATTTCCATAGCCTGTTCGTCGGGGATCGACAGATGCGGAAGGGCCGCTCTTCCTGAGCGAAGAGCGGCCCTTTGGAGAGAACGAAGGAGTGATCGTTCAGCTGCAGCCCAAGCTGTTCCCGCAGTTCAAGCACTTGTAGCACGAGCCATTACGCACGGTCAGGTGGCCGCACACATCGCAGAACGGTGCATCACCCATGAGCTGCGAGAGCTGCTCGTCTAAGGCGTCACGCAGGGATCCGGCACGAACCGTCCCATTGACGGCCGCGGCAACCGTCGCGAGTGCGGCGGCCAGTTCGGCCTGGCCGTCGACGCGCGGCTTCGGGCTCGGAGCGCGCGGCGCCGGCTGGTCGCTCGTCTCGTTCGCTTCTCGATCGATTTCCGGCTGCACCGCGGGAGCAGAAGCACCTGTGTCACGGCTCGCCGCGGACTGGTCGGCTGGTGGGACGTGAACGAGGTCGGTGCGTCCGAGGTATTCGTACCCGAGGACGCGGAAGATGTAGTCGATGATCGAGGTCGCCATCTTGATGTTGGGGTGACCCTCGACGATCCCCTGTGGTTCGAAGCGCTGGAAGGTGAAGGTATCCACGAACTCCTCGAGCGGGACACCATACTGGAGACCCTTGGAGATCGCGATCGCAAAGCAGTTCATGAGGCTACGGAAAGCGGCTCCCTCTTTGGCGACATCCACAAAGATCTCGCCGAGCGTCCCGTCCTCGTACTCACCAGTGCGGAGATAGACCTTTTGCCCGCCGACACGACCCTCGTAGGTAAACCCGCGTCGCTTCTGCGGCAAGGGGCGCCGGCGTGGGCGCTCGACGACCATGACCTCGACCTGTCGCTCGGGCGGCGGAGCCTCCCTGGTCGCTGTGCTGGCTCGCTCGCTCTTTTCCTTCTCGCTGCTTCGCGTCGAGAGCGGTTGGGAGAGCTTGGAGCCATCCCGGTAGATCGCTAGTGCCTTGAGACCGAGCCGCCAGCCCTCGAAGTAGGCGTTGGCGACGTCTTCGACGGTGACCTCGTGTGGCATGTTGATCGTCTTGGAGATCGCTCCGGAGAGGAAGGGCTGCACAGCTGCCATCATCCGGATATGGCCCATATAGTGGATGAAGCGCGTTCCATGCTTGCCGCACTTGTTCGCGCAATCGAAGACCGGCAGATGCTCAGGCGCAAGATGCGGTGCCCCCTCCACGGTTTGCCGTCCACAGATGACGTCGTTGGCTTCCTCGATTTCCTCAGCGGTAAAACCGAGCGCGGCCAGAAGATCGAAGCCCGGCTGGCTCCACTGCTCGGGCGAGAAGCCGAGACGGCGCAATGCTGCTTCGCCGATGACGTGCGGGGAGAAGGCATGCCGGAGCTCGAACACGCTGGGCAGAGCAGCCTCGATGCGCTGCAACTCGTCCTCGGTCAAGCCGCGCGCTCGCAGCGTCTCGCGGTTGATGTGCGGGGCGCCGTCGAGTCGAAGCGTGCCGAGCACATAGGTCAAGATGTCCTGAATCTGCTCGGGCGTATAGCCAAGGCGCTCCAGCGCAGGCGCGACCGAGCGGTTGACGATCTTGAAGTAGCCACCCCCGGCGAGCTTCTTGAACTTGACGAGCGCGAAGTCCGGCTCGATCCCGGTCGTATCGCAGTCCATGAGCAAGCCGATCGTCCCGGTCGGTGCCAGGAGCGTCGCTTGAGCGTTCCGATACCCGAAGCGTTCCCCGAGTTCCAGAGCGCGATCCCAGGCCTCGCGGGCAGCCGCGACGAGTTCGGGTGGACAGTGCGTGGCATCCAGTCCTTGCGGTGCGATGTGCAACCCCTCGTATTCCTCGGGGTGCGCGTCGTAGGCGGCACGGCGGTGGTTGCGGATGACGCGCAACATGTGCTCCCGGTTCTCCGGGAAGGCAGGAAACGGTCCGAGGATCGCCGCCATCTCGGCCGAGGTCGCGTAGGCCTCGCCGGTCATGATGGCGGTGATGGCAGCGGCGACAGCTCGTGCACGGTCCGAGTCGTAAGGCAGTCCCATCGTCATCAAGAGGGAGCCCAGATTGGCGTAACCCAGTCCGAGTGTGCGGAAGCGGTAACTGTTCCAGGCAATCTCGCGGCTCGGATACTGTGCCATGAGGACCGTGATCTCGAGCACGATCGTCCAGAGCCGCACGGCATGTCGGAAGGCCGCGATGTCGAAGCGACCGGATTTCGCATCGTAGAACTTGAGCAGGTTGAGCGAGGCGAGATTGCAGGCCGTGTCGTCGAGGAACATATATTCGGAACACGGGTTCGACGCGTTGATGCGGCCGGAAGCAGGGCAGGTGTGCCAGTCGTTGATCGTCGTATCGTACTGGATACCGGGATCAGCGCACTGCCAGGCTGCCTCAGCGATCATCTGCCAGAGTTCGCGTGCGCGGACCGTCTTGGCGATCCGGCCATCAGTGCGCCAGCGCAAGTGCCAGTCGCGGTCCTCGAGAACGGCGCGGATGAACTCGTCCGGTACGCGCACGGAGTTGTTCGAGTTCTGCCCCGAGACGGTGGCATAGGCCTCGCCATTGAAGTCGGCCGAGTAACCGGCGGCGACGAGTGCTGCGACCTTCTTTTCCTCTTCGGCCTTCCAGCGGATGAACTTTTCGATGTCCGGATGGTCGATATCGACGACGACCATCTTGGCTGCTCGCCGGGTGGTACCACCGCTCTTGATGGCACCAGCAGCCCGATCGAAGACCTTGAGAAAGCTCATCAAGCCGGACGAAGTGCCGCCACCGGAGAGTGGTTCCCCTTCTGCGCGGATCTTGGAAAAGTTGGTCCCGGAACCGGCACCGTACTTGAAGACGCGTGCTTCCCGAAGAACCAGGTCGAAGATGCCACCCGGATTCACCAGATCGTCCTCGACCGACTGGATGAAGCAGGCGTGGGCGGAGGGATGAGAATAGGCGTCCGGTGATTGCCGCAGTTCTCCCGTCTCGGGATCGACGTACCAGTGACCCTGCGGTGGGCCAGCGATCCTGTAGGCCCAGTACAGCCCGGTGTTGAACCACTGGGGAGAGTTGGGTGCGCCGATCTGGTGGAGCAGCATGTAGGCAAGTTCGTCCTCGAATGCCTGGGCGTCTTCTGCTGTGGCGAAGTAGCCGTAGCGCTCCCCCCAATCGCGCCAGCAGCCGACCAGCCGGCGCACGACTTGCCGGACACTGCGCTCCGGTCCCAGGACCGGATTGCCCTGATCGTCGAGGATGGGTCGACCCTGCTCGTCCAGCTGTGGCACCCCGGCCTTGCGGAAGTACTTGGAGACGACGATATCGGTCGCCACCTGTGACCAGTGTTCGGGGACCTCGGCATCGGTCATCTCGAAGATGACTGTGCCGTCCGGATTCGTGATGCGCGAGGTCCGCCGGGTCCATTTGACCGTTTCATACGGATCCTGCCCGGCCTTGGTGTAGAAGCGCCGAATCTTCAGACCGCGTTGCTCCTGACCGTTCGTGTGCTCCGCTGCCATGTTTGCCCCCACAATCCCTTCCGCGTTCTGGCCAGGCACCAGTTCGGGGAGAAACCGGCGATGCTACTAGATCTGGCACCTGTCGGTTTCGTTCGACTCAAGCTCTAGTGTAGTCGCCCCGACCGGAGCTGTCTAGATGTGTCTTCCGGTCAAATGTGCGACTCGTCTCTTCGTCGTCTCTGCTGTACGTACAGCCCGTGGGTAGTGTACCAGTGTCCGCCGCAGCATGCAAGAGAGTCAGCGTACGGACGCGATCAGATCGATAGTGGCGAGCCGGACGCTCTCCCCGGTACGTCCTAGCTGCCGAGGAACGTGGCTGTGTTGCCAGGATCCACGCTGGCTTCTGCTCGCGGATCGCGCGTTGTGCCAGGCTGTCTCACTCGGCTTGAGGGTCTAACAACCCGATGCGGAGCGCGAAGCGCACGAGTTCGGAGCGGCGCGAAAAGCCCAGCTTCTGCATGACGCGATGCCGGTAGGTCTCGACCGTCTTGGGGGAGAGGAACAGTTGATCGGCGATCTCTTGCGCCGTGTACCCGGCCGCGGTGAGCCGAAGCACTTCCCGTTCCCGCTCAGAGAGGAGTTGCGCCGGATCTTGTACCTCGCCGGTCCGCGCATGGTCCAGGTAACCCTGCAGCAGGGTGCGGGCGGCCGCCTGGTCGATGAAGACCTCACCGCGGGCGACCAGGCGGATCGCCTCGACGAGGTCGGTGTGCAAGCTCGACTTGCGCACGTATCCTGACCCGCCTGCCTGCAGCACTGGCAAGAGGTAGCGTTCCTCAGCGTGCACGGTGAGAATCAAGGTGCGTGTGGGGAGGCCGAGACTGGCGATGCGGCGCAAGGCTTCCAAGCCGTTGCCGGGCATGCTGATGTCCAAGACTGCCACATCGGGTTGCAGGGTACGAGCTAACTCGACCGCTTCGTCGGCCGTTCCAGCTTCACCGACCACCGCGATGTCCGGCTCCGCCTCCAAAAGAGCGCGCAGACCGACGCGCACGATCGGGTGATCATCAGCTAAGAGAACGCGGATCTTGTTCGTCGTCATGCTCGAACTCCTGTCGTGCTCGCGAACTGGGTTCGTGACTCGAGTGGCACCGCGACCGTGATGCGGGTTCCGTGGCCGGGCTCGCTCTCGAGGGCGAACGTGCCGTGAACCAGTTCGGCGCGCTCGCGCATCCCGAACAGTCCGAGTCCACGTCCGAGGCCCTCTCGCGGTTCGAAGCCCCGGCCGTCGTCCTCGATCCGCAACGAAACAGTGCCCTCCCGGAACTGCAGGTCGATCGTTGCGTACGTCGCGTCCGCGTGCTTGGCCACATTGGTCAATGCCTCTTGCGCGATCCGATAGAGTGCGAGCTCGATCTCCGGTGACAATCGCTGCCGTTGCCCGCGGACATAGACATGAACCGGGAGACCGAAACGTTGCCAGTACTGCGCTGCCAAGCCTTCCAGTGCTGCCGCGAGACCAAAGTCGTCCAGTACGGGAGGGCGCAGTTCCTGGGCGATGGCGCGGATCGACTCGAGGGTCGCTGTCGTCAGGTCGATCAGTTCCTGGAGGGTTCGCCCATCGGTCGGCTGTTGCCGATCGTGCAGCATCTTGAGCAGAACCAGCAGTGCGGTCAGGCTCTGTGCCGGATCATCGTGCAGCTCGCGGGCGATCCGCTGGCGCTCCTCTTCCTGGGCGGTCAGGACGCGCTGGGAGAGTTCCCGCAGCCGTTGCTGGTAGCCGACCAGCGTATCCAGCATCGCGTTGAACGTCGCGGTCAAGTTCTCCAGATCGGGGTCACTGAGCGGAACGGATGGTGCCCGGACGTGGAAGTTGCCGCGTCGCACCTCGTCGGCTGTCTGCTCCAGGACATCGATGGGGCGAAAGGCCGCGCGCAGAACGATCCAGTTGATGAGAACCGAGAGGAAGGTTCCCGCGATCGTGAAGAGTGCGACGAGTTCGAAAAGGTGCTCAGTGCTTCCCGTACTCAACAGCGTGAGCGTGGTTCCGGCGACGGCCCCGGTGACCACGATCAGAGAATTGGCGATCAAGACCTTGTAAAAGATGGGAAGATGAGCGAGCGACCGAACGAGATAGCCAGTGATCGTCGCAATTCGTGTTGTCATGGTCAGTGGTGGTCCTCGTGCCGCTCAGCGGCGCTTCTTCTTTTTCTTCTTGCTCTGGTGTCGACCGTGGTGGGCTGCTGGCTGCGGTCGAGCTGGGGCAGTGCCGATCCCTGGGAAACCGTCCAGCCCCGGCAAGCTCGGGAATGCGTTGCCGGCTCCGAGCAGACCGCGCAGCGGGCCTCGGCTGCGTCCAGCAGCCAGCTGTCCGAGTTCGGCCATCATGCGCTGCATCTGCTTGAACTGCGTCAACAGCTGCGAGACCTCAGCGATCGTCGTGCCGCTCCCCTGCGCGATGCGTCGGCGCCGACTGTAGTTGATGATGTCCGGGTTGCGCCGCTCCTCGGGGGTCATCGAAAGGATGATCGCCTCGATCCGCTTGTACTCGTCGTCGCTGATCTGCACCTGCTGCTGGCGCAGCAGCTGCCCCATACCGGGGATCATCTCCAGGAGCTGGGTGAGCGGACCCATCTTCTTGACCTGTTGCAACTGCCGCAGGAAGTCTTCCAGATCGAAGGTGCCCGCGAGCAGTTTTTCTTGGAGTTTCTTCCCCTCTTCCTGGCTGATCTGCTGCTGCGCTTTTTCGATCAGCGAGAGGACATCGCCCATCCCCAGGATGCGGGTCGCCAGCCGATCAGGATAAAAGGGTTCGAGCGCATCGACCCGCTCACCGGTTCCGATGAATTTGATGGGAACCCCGACCACGGCTCGAATAGAGAGCGCAGCTCCACCGCGCGCGTCGCCGTCCAGCTTGGTCAGGATGAGGCCGGTCAGCGAAAGACGCCGGTGAAACTCTTTGGCGACATTGACTGCCTCTTGCCCGGTCATGGCGTCGGCGACGAGCAGGATCTCGGTCGGGCGGACTGCTTCGGCCATCCGCTCGAGTTCCTGCATCATCGGCTCGTCGATCTGCAACCGACCAGCTGTATCGATGATAACCGGGTTATAGCCCTGGTCGCGGGCGACCTTGACCGCATGCTTGACGGTCTCGACTGGATCAACCTTGGTCCCTTCGTCGTAGACGGGAAGATCGTGCTGCTTGCCCAGCGTCCGCAACTGCTCGACCGCAGCCGGCCGGTAAATATCGGCCGCTACGAGCAGTGGTCGGCGTCCCTCCTTGCGCAGGTGATAGCCGAGCTTCGCGACTTGCGTTGTTTTGCCCGAACCCTGCAGGCCGACCAGCATGATGATCGTCGGCGGCTGGCTCGCCCACAGGAGTGGAACCCGCTCGCTGCCGAGCACGCGCACGAGCTCCTGGTGGACGATGGCGATCACTTGCTGCGCTGGCGTCAAGGAGCGCAGCACCTCTTCGCCGATCGCGCGCTCGCGGACCGCGGCGATGAAGTCACGCACGACCGTGTAATGGACGTCGGCTTCCAAAAGAGCACGTCGGACTTCACGTAGTGCCTCGTCGACGTCCTCTTCGGTGAGGCGCCCCTTGCGACCGATGCGTTGGAAGACCTGGGTCAAGCGGTCCGTCAGCGCCTCGAACATGGTCAGTCCTCCTCGTCCCCGAAGAACAGGGCGTCGACGTAGGCTTCCGGATCGAATTCGGCAAAGTCCGTTGGCTTCTCACCAGTCCCTACGTAGGCGATCGGGATGCCGAGTTCGCGCGCGATGGCGAAGGCGATCCCGCCTTTGGCCGTCCCATCCAGCTTGGTCAGCGCGATGTCCGTCACGCCAGCTGCTTCCGTGAAGACCCGGGCCTGGTTGAGGCCATTTTGCCCAGTCGTCGCGTCGATGACGAGCAGCACCTCATGCGGGGCGTCCGGCACATGTCGCTGGATGACGCGTCGGATCTTGGCCAGTTCCGCCATCAGATTCGACTTCGTGTGCAGTCGGCCAGCAGTATCGATCAGCAAGACATCGATGCCCCGATTGTGAGCTGCCTGCATGCCATCGAACACGACGGCACCTGGATCCGCGCCGGGTGCGTGTGCGATGACCGGCACACCGAGCCGTTCGCCCCACGCCTTGAGTTGATCGATCGCGGCTGCGCGGAAGGTATCGGCCGCGACGAGCAGGACCGTCCGCCCCTGATCCAGGTGATACCGGGCCAACTTGGCGATCGTCGTTGTCTTTCCGGTCCCATTGACGCCGACGACCAGAGAGACGAACGGAACCCCGCGCTGGTAGATCTTGACCCGGCGGTTGCGCATCGCTGCCTCGAGCAGAGCGACCATCTCCTCACGCAGCGCCTCGCGTGCCTCGACCGGGTCGCGGACCTCGCCACGTCGCACGCGCTCCTGGAGTCGTTCCAGCAAGGCTTCGGTGGTCGCCACACCCAGGTCGGCCTGAATGAGCAACGCTTCCAAGTCATCGAAGAGCTCGCGGTCGATTTGCGACCGCTCGAAAAGCTGAACGATCTGGCGAAAGATTCCCTGCCGGCTACGCTTCAAGCCCGATTCCAGTTGTGGGCTGGGCGGGGTCCGCCGGCGGAAAAAACGACTGAAGATCACGCTCGTCTCCTCGTTCCGGGATACTTCCCTGGAGTGTGGCGCCGCAGCGACTGCCGCGGCGCCATCGCTAAGTATAGCAGTCGTGCCGCGCTGGCTCTTTCGTTGGCTGGAGCGGTCCGGTCGCGCTGTCGGGCGGGGAGTGCTCTCTGGCGAGACGGTGGCGCGCCGAGGAATGCCTGACCCTTGACGAACGTCTCGTCGAGCGGCACACTGGCTGCGTCGGTCGCATCGGACTCTTCCTGCGCGAACTGGGGAACGATGAGCGAAAATCGTGCGACCTATCACTCGATCAAAGAGTTGCCAGCGAGCGAGCGCCCGCGCGAGCGGATCCAGCAGTATGGGCCAGAAGTGCTGACCAATGCTGAGCTCCTGGCCATCATCCTGAACACGGGGACACGTGGCGAGTCGGTGCTCGACCTGGCGCAGCGCTTGCTCGTCGAGTTCGGTGGGCTCGTCGGTTTGGCCAGAGCTGATCTCGCCAGTCTGCGGCGTTTTCACGGACTCGGCGAGGCGAAGGCTGCCAAGCTCAAGGCGGCACTCGAACTCGGGCGGCGGCTCGCGCTGGCCCAACCGGAAGAACGTCCGGTAATCCGCACACCGGAAGACGTGTACGCGATCGCTGGGGCGGAAATGGCGACCCTGGAGCAGGAACAACTCCGGGTCGTGCTGCTCGATACCCGGAACCGCGTGGTGCGCACGGTGACGGTCGCACAGGGGCACGTGAACGGTGCCCAAGTGCGGATCGCCGAGTTGTTCCGGGAGGCTATCCGTGCCAACACTCCGGCACTCGTCTTGCTCCACAACCATCCGTCCGGTGACCCGACACCGTCTCGTCAGGATATCGAGCTGACCGAGAGTGCGGTCGAGGCGGGAACCCTGCTCGGGATCGAAGTGGTCGATCATCTCGTGATCGGGCATGGGCGCTTTTGCTCGCTGCGGCGGCTCGGGCTCGGGTTCGCCGCAACGTGACTGGTGCGCGAGCGCGCGCCGAGGGAGGTGGCTAGGGGGCTATGACTGCGCATGGGACGGACGATTGGCTGACGAGAGGAGTTTCCCATGGAGAGGCCCCCTTTGGACCGACCCGATGACGCGGCTGAAGCTCTGGGGTTCGATCGACTCCGACCCAGTACGGAAAACGATCGACTCGTCGCGGCGCTCGGCTATGTCTTTTGGATCGTGGTGCCGCTGATCGTCCTCCTCACCGATCTCCGGCGGAGTTCCTTCGCCTACGTCCATGCCCTGCAGGGTCTCGTCTTCGGTGGAGCGAGCATCGTCTTCCTCCTGCTCTACTCGTGCCTCACGTTTGCGCTGACCGCGATCGTGCCGCCACTCGGCTGCGTGCTGTGGATCGGTTTCTTGCTCCCCCTCGGACTCGGGCTCTACGTCGCCTATCGGGTCGTGACGGCGAGCCAGGTCGCGTTTCCCGTCCTGAGCGATGTGACGCGCTCCCTCTTCCGGCAACAGCTCGCTGGCCTGGGGATTTGACCGAGCTCACGCGCCGGGAAGCCAACCGCGGTCGATCAGTGCCTCGCGGCCGAGATGGCCGAGCAGGATCTCGAAGCGAGTTCCGGCCAGCTCGGGATGGTACTCCATGCGATTCCGCTCGAAGTACTGGACGAGGTAGCGTTGCCCGTCCGTTTTGCTCACTTCTTCGAACGGTTCGCTGATCGGGTAACCGAAGACGGCAGGGCCCCCGCGGCTCCACCAGTATGCCTGGAAGGGTGGCCGTAACGTGTGGCGTGTCTCGACGAAGTAATCGATCTGCGGATCGGCTGGCCGCTCCACCGGCCGAAACGCTGGCTCGTTCTCGCGCCCGCGTGTCCGCTCGACACCGAGCAGCCCCAGCAAAACCTCGAACGGTGTCCCGGCCAACTCGGGGTGGTGCTCGAAGCGCGCTCGCTCGAAGTACTGCACGAGATACTGTTGCCCATCTGTTGCGGAGACCTCCACGAATGGCTCGGTCAGTGGATAGCCGAAGCGCTCGAGTCCCCCGTTCGCTCGCCAGTAGTCGTAGAAAACGCGCGGGACATTGTGCTGGGTGACCTCGAAATAGATCATGTTCGGATCGCTGCTCGGTGGAACCGGAGCAGTCGGTGGCGGCAGGGTGGTAAGGTCTTTCGGGAAGACGCCTTGTTGCTCGTAGCGCACGTACTCGCGCACCAAGCTGGCCGTCAGGCGCCAGCTGCGCACGGACCGTAAGCGGATGAAACCGGTCACGGTCGCTTCCTGTCCGGGTGGGAGCGGCGCAGGGAGTCCCCACCGGAACGGGTTGGGCACGCCGGTGTTGCCTTCGAAATCGACCCCGACGCGAAAGGCTCCTTCCTCCTTCGGAAAGCCGACACTGTCGAATGTTTGGCCTTCATCGTAGATGAATCCTGGAGGCGGTCCTTGGGTGGGCAGCTCGATCGGCCCGACATTGCGAACGACCGCGTCGACCCGGACGAGTGTGCCGGCGTACAACTCGCTCGCTGGCGTGAAGGTCACGCTGACCAGTTGGGCCCTCGGTTCCAAGCGCCGCGGCTTGGAGGGGAAGACGATCGGGCCAGTTCCTTTGAGCATGCCGCGGAGGAGCGGCAACTGTGCATAAAGCCGGTCACCCGGGCATTCGGTGATGTTGTAGTCGCGGTGCCCACCGATGTTGGGAACGTCCACGAGGTCGCGGAATGGCCCGATGCCGCCTGGGTCGAGTTGGCCTGCACGTGTCCGGACGAGACGCGCCAGCGCGTCGAGGACGACCCGCGGGGGATCGGTCGCCGTGAAGTCCCCCAGCACAGCGATCCCGAGCGTCCCCGTGTTGTACCCGGCGGTGTGGGCGCCGACGACGTTGGGACCACCGTATCGTCCTTCGTAGACGCGTCCTTGCCAGTCGACGACGAAGTTGTAGCCGATATCGCCCCACCCGAGCGTGACAGCGTGATAGGCGTAAATGGCCCGGATCGTCGCGGCCGGATCAGGTGGATCGTTGCGCGTCACGGTATGGTGGACAATGACTTTCTGGATCGGCGCGTAGCGTGGTGGCCAGATTTCCTTCCCGTTTTCATCGAAACGCAACGATTCATCAGCTCCCCAGCCGGCTCGAGGAACGATCCAGCCATCGATGAGGTCGCTGCTCGCGAACCACTGCATGTCGCTCAAAGAGACTTCGACCGCGGTCACGCGGATCGCTTCGACTCGTGGCCCCGCTCCTCCGATGCCCGGCTCGCAGACGATCCCGAGCTGGACGGCTCGTCCGCTGGCCAGGATCGGTGGGGCATAGGTCCAGCCATCGTCCTGGGCTGGTGGCGTGTGCGGATCAGCGGCGAGCGGGATCCAGTCGCTCCAGCTTTCGCCGTCGCTGCGCAGGCGGACCGAGAGCTGCAACAGCGCACCTCGGGGAACCGAGGCCTGCCAGCTCACCTCGACGCTGCGGAAGGAAAACGGCAATGGATAGACCGGCGTCAGGATCTGGCCAGCTGTGGGAAACGGACCCTCGACGAACCAACTGGTCCTCCGGATCACCCCGCCACGCGCCTGGCTGCTCCCCAACTCCATGACCGTCGCTGCGATGACCCCGCCAGCCACGCGCAGGAGCATCCGCCGCGTCAGTCGGCTCCCCCGCATCGCGTCCCCCTCGGGTGGCCTGCCTCACCGGCCGGCACGGGGGCAATCGTACGCCACAGCGAGTGTACGATCAACCTGTCCGAACAGTCCCATCGGTCCTCGTCGGCGGGGAGCGTGCAGCATGATATGCTGGAGCGCTGCAGAAAGCGAGCGCGTGATGGAGCGTCTCGAGCACAGCAAACGGCGGACGATCGTCGAGTGGGCCTCGTTATTGCCGCCGCTCGCTGTCCTGGCGGCAGTCGCATTGCTGTGGTCCGTTGCGCCGAGCCAGCTCGAACTGGCGACCCGTGCGGCCTTGCACGGGTTGTGTGCCCAACGGCCGAGCCATTCCTTCTGGTTCGGCCCGTACCGGTTGCCCTTTGATGCTCGGATGACCGGTATCTACGCAGGTGCTGCAGCGACGGTCGCCTGGCTCGCCCGGCGAGCGGCTCGCCGGTCAGCCGCACCCCCGTCTCCGCTCGCGATCGGGTTTCTCGCCACCGGGGTCGTGATGCTTGCAGTCGATGGCCTGAACTCGCTGGCGCTCGACCTCGGCCTGCGGTCGCTCTATTCGCCGCACAACCTGCTGCGCTATGCCACCGGTGCCTGGACCGGCGTCGCGCTCGGCAGCATGCTCTGGTGGGTCTTCCAGTCGACGACTTGGCGCTCCGATCTCTGCGACTCGGGCACCGTGTTCGAGTTGAAGCGCGATGGTATCCCGCTCGCCGCAGCGCTGGCCTTTTTCGGCTGGTTTGCCTGGCGGGGGCCGGTCTTCTGGTTTCCGTTGGTGGCGGTGGGGCTAGTCCTGGCGGCGCTCCTCACGTTGGCACTGCTCGCCTGGCCGGTGGTCCTGGCTCTGATCGGCCGGATCGAATGCGCAACGACCTGGCAAGAGCTTCGCCGTCCTGCCCTTGCCGCACTGACGATCGCGCTCGCGTTCATGGTGGTGACGAGTGTCGCCCGCTATGGACTCGAGCGGATGCTCGGTCTCTCCTCGCTGACTTGACGAAAAGGGTGCAGCGATGCCGCGCGATCTCCCGATCGGCAACGGACGGTTGCTTCTCGCGTTCGACCGGACGTATACCCTGCGCGATGTCTACTTCCCGCGGGTGGGGCAGGAGAACCATGCGCAGGGGCGCCTCAACCGCTTCGGCATCTGGTGCGATGGTGAATTCGCGTGGTTCTCCGACGAAGGGTGGGAGCGCGACCTCCGCTACGAAGAACGCACGCTGGTGACGGACGTTCGCTTGCACCACCCGCGGCTCGGGCTGACACTCGTCTGTCATGATGCCGTGGCCCTCGAGCACGATCTCTGGATACGACGGGTAACGGTCCGGAACGAGCGGCCGATCCCGCGGACTGTACGCCTGTTTCTCCATTTCGATGGGTACCTGTGGGGCTACGCCGATGGTGAGACGGTGTACTACGAGCCCACGGCGCGAGCACTCGTGCACTACAAGGGAAAACGCTACTTCTGGTTTTCCGGTTGGGCCGGCGATCGACCCGGTTACCACTGCTTCGCCTGTGGGAACAAGGCGTTCCGTGGGCATGAGGGGACCTGGCGCGATGCCGAGGACGGGGTGTTGAGCGGGAATCCGATCGCGCAGGGGTCGGTCGACTCGATCGGGGGACTGGAACTCGTGCTTCCGGCTGGGGGTGAGGGGAAAGCTACGTTCTGGATGGCAGCCGGGCTCCGCTTCGCCGATGTCTACCGGCTGCACCAGACAGTGCTCCAGCTGGGCCCAGAAGCGTTGCTGACCCGCGTCCGGCGCTATTGGCAGAGCTGGATCGAGCCCGATCCTCCGGGTTTGGTCTCTCTCTCGCCGACGCTGCAGCGCCTCTACCGGCAAAGCTTGTTGATCCTGCGGACGCAGATCGACGAGGGTGGAGCGATCCTCGCGGCGAATGACTCCGATATTCTGCAATTCGGTCGCGATACGTACAGTTACGTCTGGCCGCGCGATGGCGCGCTCATCGCCAGCGCGTTGTTGGATGCCGGCTATCCGGAACTGGCGCGGCGCTTCTTCACTTTCATCGGTGACCTGGTCACCCACTACGGATTTTTCTTGCACAAGTACAACCCGGACGGCTCCGCTGGGTCGAGCTGGCATCCCTGGGCAGGTCCGACGGGTGACCTCCAGTTCCCGATCCAGGAGGACAGTACTGCTCTCGTACTGATGACCCTCTGGGATTACTATCGCAAGACCCGCGACCTGGAACTTCTCCGCGGCTTGTACAGCTCGGTGGTCGTCCCGTGCGGGCGTTTCCTGGCTTCCTATCGTGATCCGGTCACCGGATTGCCCGCGCCCTCGTACGACCTCTGGGAAGAGCGACGCGGTATCCACACGTTCACCGTGGCGGCTGTCGTGGCCGGGTTGCGTGCTGCGGCACGCTTGGCGCGAATCTTCGGTGACGACCAGTTCGCGGAGGGGTGGGATCGTGCTGCCGATGGTATCCGCGCTGCGGCGAGCCGCTACCTCTTCCGAACGGAACTCGGGCGCTTCGCCCGCATGCTCACGGTCGATGCGCAGGGGAACGTCGAACCTGACCCGACGATCGATGCCAGCCTGGCGGGGCTGTTCCTGTTCGGGTTGTTCCCGGCGCGCGATCCACGCGTCGTCGCCACGATGCAGGCAGTCGAGGAACGACTGTGGGTGAAGACTCCGGTCGGAGGCATCGCCCGCTACGAGGACGACTACTATTACCAGATGAGTCGCGATATCGAGCGCATTCCTGGCAATCCCTGGTTCATCTGCACGCTGTGGCTCGCAGATTGGCACATCGCGCGGGCGACTTCTCCCGCGGAACTCGCTCGTGCCCAGGAGTTGCTCGAATGGGTCGCAGCCCACGCGCTACCGAGTGGCGTGCTGGCCGAGCAGGTGCATCCGGAGACGGGCGAGCCGCTCTCCGTCAGCCCCTTGAGCTGGAGTCATGGAACCTTCATCGCGACCGTGCTGCGCTATCTCGAACGCGAAGGCCAGCTCGCGGCGGCGGGCTGGCCTTCTTTCCTCGCTCCCTGATCGAAGGGCCGGTGTCACCGTCCAGGTGGCCAGTTTCCGTACCAGTCGAAGCGTTGTTCGCTCAACCCCACGACGACATTCTTGACCTGCGTGTAGAGGTCGAGCGCGTGCCGCGACAGTTCCCGCCCGATACCGCTCTGCTTGAAGCCGCCGAAGGGGGCCTCCGGTGGATTGACGACGGGATAGTTGATGCTGATGTTGCCGGCCTTGATCCGCGCCGCCAAGCGATGTGCCCGCTTGATGTCGTTCGTCCAGATCGTGGCAGCGAGCCCGTAGATCGTCGCATTGGCGATCTCGACCGCCTCGTCCTCGGTGCGGAACGGAATGACGGCGAGCACCGGACCGAAGACTTCCTCGCGGGCGATCGTCATCTGGGGCTGCACCTCGTCGAAAATCGTCGGCTCGACGAAGTTCCCGCGCTGGAGCACCGGGTCGTCCGGCCGCTTCCCACCCAAGCGGAGCGCAGCCCCTTCCGCCTTGGCGCGCTCGACATAGCTCAGGACGCGCTCGCACTGTCGGCGCGAGACCAACGGACCGAGCTGGGTGCGCTCATCCAACGGGTCACCGATCCGCAGAGCGGATGCCTTGCGCAGAAAGAGATCCATGAACTGATCATGGATCGACTCGTGCAGCAGGAGACGCGTACGTGCCGTGCAGCGCTGACCCGCATTGGTGAAGATAGCGAACAGCGAGCCGTTGACCGCCTCTTCGAGGTCGGCGTCCGGGAAGACGATGTTCGGCGACTTGCCACCGAGTTCGAGGGAAACCTTCTTGATCGTCCCCGCACTCAGGCGCAAGATCTCGCGACCGGTCTCCGTCTCGCCGGTGAAGGCGATCTTGTCGACCAGCGGGTGCTCGCAGATCGCGGCACCGACCTCGCTGCCCGGCCCCGTCACGACGTTGACAACGCCTTCAGGGATACCGGCTTCGAGGCAGATCTGCCCCAGGATGAGCGCGGTGATCGGGGTATAGCTGGCAGGCTTGAGAACGACCGTATTTCCGGCCGCGAGTGCCGGTGCCAGTTTCCATGCGGCCATGAGGATGGGGAAGTTCCAGGGAATGATCTGTCCGCACACCCCGTACGGTTCGCGAACCGTGTAGTCGAGGAGCGGTCCGTTCATCGGGATCGTCTCGCCCCAGATCTGACCTGTCAGGTTGGCGTAATAGTCGAAGCAGTTGGCGGCAGACAAGATGTCCATCCGCGACTCGACGATGATCTTCCCGCAGTTCAGCGTCTCCAGACGCGCGAGTTCGTCGACGCGCTCACGGAGGATCTCGGCGACACGGCGCAAGCGGCGGGCCCGCTCGTTGGGCGTCATACGCCCCCAAGGGCCTTCGTCGAAGGCACGACGGGCTGCGCGGACCGCACGGTCGACATCCTCCCGACTCGCCCTGGCGACGTAGCCGATGACCTCGTTCGTCGCCGGATTGTAGGTCGGGAACGTCTCACCGCTCGCGGCGGGGACGAACTGGCCGTCGATGAGCAGACCGTAGGTGCGAATTCCGGTTTCGGTCGTCATTCTTCGCCTCCCCGGGCAGGAACCGAGTGAACGCATGCCGCTGCTGCCCTTGCGGCAGCACGATCGTAGCACGGCCAGCGTGTTCGGTCATGAGGCTGGCGGTGTGAAGACGATATTCCACGGTTTGAGCTGGATATCCTGAAAGACGCCGGCAGCGAAGAAGGGGTCTCCCTCGATGAGCTGGCGGGCTTCCTCCTCGCTCTCGGCTTGATAGATGATGAGCGCGCCGCTGTCATCGACGAACGGCCCCGAGGCCCACAGTTTGCCTCGCTCGCGTAGTGCGCTGAGGTACTGGCGGTGAACCGGACGCACTTCCTTGATCTTGTCCGGGTTCCCGTAGCGGATCACTGCCGCCCAGAGCATTCCTCGCTCCTCTCGTCACTCCACGTCGTGCTCGGCCTCCCGTTCTCCAGGATAATCCGGTTCGCCCGGGCTGACGAGCGCGCGGGGGTCGCCGGTGATGACGAAGGCGATGCGCTCGCAGATATTGGTCACGCGATCAGCGATCCGCTCGAGATTGTGTGCTGCCCAAAGCAACAGAGTGGCCCGCTCGATCGTGCGGGGGTCGCTCATCATGTAGGTCAAGAGTTCTCGGTAGACTTGATCGTAAAGTCCATCGACCTCGTCGTCCCGGCGCCAGATGGTGCGGCAGCGCTCGAGATCCATTTCGATGAACGCATCGAGCGCTTGGCGCAGCATGTCGATCGCGATCTCGGCCATCCGTGGGATATCGATCAAGGGCTTGAGGGGTGGCCAGGCACTCAGTCGGATAGCGATCTTGGCCAGCCCTTCTGCGTAGTCACCGATGCGCTCCAGTTCCCCGATGATGAAGAGGGTCGCGGCGATGATCCGGAGATCGGAAGCCATCGGTTGCTGGGTCGCGATGAGCAGCAATGCACGCTCCTCCAGCGCGTAGCTCCGTTCGTCGATCGCGCGGTCGTGCTCGATCACTTCCTGCGCCAACTTCGTGTCATAGCGCTTGAGCGCCTCGACCGCGCGTTCGACTGCCTTTTCCACCATGCTACCCAGATTCAAGAGGTCCTGGCGGAGCAACTGGAGGTCACGCTCGAATTCCAGGCGAGCACGCGTTGCCATGTCGTTTTCCCTTTCCTCGTTCGGGTTCGTACCTCTCCAGACCGGCGCGAAGCGGCGATCGTGCGGGGTACTGAGTAGTCCAAGTGTACGCCGCAGTGCGGCGAGGAGCTAGCCGATCTTGCCAGTGATATAGTCTTCGGTTTCCTTGCGTTTCGGGTTGGTGAAGATCCGCTGCGCGGTATCGAACTCGATCAGCTTGCCGGTCCGTTCCTCGCCGGCGAGCAGGAAGGCGACATAATCAGCAATGCGGGCTGCTTGCTGCATGTTGTGGGTGACGATGACGATGGTATAGCGCTGCTTGAGTTCCCAGATAAGCTCTTCGATCCGGTAGGTCGCGATCGGGTCGAGCGCACTCGTCGGTTCGTCCATCAGGAGAACCAGTGGTTCCACCGCGAGTGCCCGGGCGATGCAGAGCCGTTGTTGCTGGCCACCGGAGAGCGAGGCCCCTGAGTCCTTCAGCTTGTCCTTGACCTCGTCCCAGAGTGCAGCCGCTCGGAGACTGCGTTCGACGATCTCATCCGCTTCCGTGCGGGAGAGCCGTTGCCGGTGCAAGCGCACTCCCGCGAGGACGTTGTCGTAGATCGAGAGCGTCGGGAACGGGTTCGGCTTTTGGAAGACCATACCCACGAGTTGGCGGACGCGAGCGGGGTCGATTCCTGGACCGTAAATATCGACCCCTTCCAGGCGAACACTTCCCGTCACCCGCGCGCCTGGCGTCAGCTCATGGAGTCGGTTCAAGCAGCGGATCAACGTCGACTTGCCACACCCGGAAGGGCCGATGACTGCCGTCACGGCACCAGGATGGATCGGCAACGTGATATCGGCGAGCGCTTGGAAGCGGCCGTAGTAGGCGGAGAGTCGCTCGATTTCCATACCGGCAGCCGCCGTGAGCGCCCGGTCGCGCGACGCTGTTTCGGCGCGGGCAGCTTGTGCGGCGGTGAGTGCGGCGATCGGCTCGGACATCGTCGGATCCCTCCGAACTACTAGCCGATGCGGCCAGTGATATAGTCCTCGGTCCGTCGGTCGCGTGGCCGCAGGAAGATTTCGCGGGTCGGCGCGTATTCGATCAATTCTCCGGTGCGATCTTCTCCCGCCAGGAGGAAGGCCGTGTAGTGGGACACGCGGGAAGCTTGCTGCATATTGTGCGTGACGATCACGATGGTGTAGGTATGGGCGAGTTCGATCATCAGATCCTCGATCCGCATGGTCGTAACCGGATCGAGTGCCGAACAGGGCTCGTCCATGAGCAGGATATCGGGCTCGAGCGCGATCGCGCGCGCGATGCAGAGCCGTTGTTGCTGTCCCCCAGAGAGCGCGAGCGCGTTCTGCTGGAGCTTGTCCTTGACCTCGTCCCAAAGCGCGGCCTTGCGCAGGGCTTCTTCGACGCGTGCCGCGATGTCCCCACGGTACCCGTTGACGCGGAGACCGAACGCGACATTCTCGAAGATACTCTTCGGAAATGGATTCGGTTTCTGGAAGATCATGCCGATGTGGCGCCGTACCCAAACCGGGTCGGTCGTCGGGGCATAGAGGTCGATCTCGCCCCGGTAGATCGATCCCTCCACCCGGGCGTCCCGCGTGAGGTCGTGCATCCGGTTGATCGCACGCAGGAGCGTGCTCTTGCCGCATCCGGACGGGCCGATGATGGCGGTGATCCGACGTGCCGGGATAGTGAAGCTCACATCCCGGATCGCCTGGTGCTTGCCGTACCAGACGTTGAGTCGCTCGATGCGCAGAGCAGCCGGTTCCGCTGGCTGAACGATATACCGTGCTGGGGTCGGGCTGGTGATCGTCATGGGCGGACTCCCCTCAGAAGCGGATGCGGCGCTGCAGCCGAGCGCGGAGGAAGATCGCCAGGCCGTTGAAGAGCAAGAGCACAGCCAGCAACACGATGATTCCCGCAGCAGCGCGCTCGTGGAAGGCCGGTTGCGGACGCGAGATCCAGTTGAAGATCTGGATGGGCAGGACGGTGAACGGATCGAACAGGCTCTTGGGCGTAAAGGCGACGTAGGTCAGCGCGCCGATGGTGATGAGCGGGGCAGTTTCGCCGATCGCCCGCGCAAGTGCGAGAATCGTGCCGGTCAGGATGCCAGGCAAGGCTGCGGGAAGGACGAAGAGCCGGACTGTCTGCCAGTGCGAGGCGCCGAGCGCGAGTCCGGCCTCGCGGATCGATGGCGGAACCGCCCGCAACGCTTCGCGCGAGGCGATGATGATGATCGGGAGCACCAGGAGGCTGAGTGTCAAGGCTCCTGCGAGGAGACTGCGGCCGAGCATGAAGGTGCGGACGAAGACACCGAGACCGAGCAACCCGTAGACGATCGACGGGACGGCTGCCAAGTTGGACAAGTTGATCTCGATCGTCGCAGTGAGCCGGTTTTGCGGTGCGAATTCCTCGAGATAGATCGCAGCAGCGACGCCGAGTGGAAAGGCGATCAGGGCCACCAGAATCAAAATATAGAAGCTTCCGACTAGCGCGGAGCGGATGCCGGCTTGCTCGGGGCGCCGCGAGGGATAGCTCGTCAAGAAGTCCCAGGAAAGTGCCCGCCAGCCGTCGTGGATGACATCGGCGATGAGGACCCCGAGCGTGACGAGCCCGATGGCGATCGCGACCGCGCTGAGGAGGCCGAAGAGCATCCCGAGTCGCTTGCGCAAAGGTAGGCGAGGATCGAACTCTCGCTCGGTCATGGAAAGCCGCTCGGCACTCACTCGTAGACCTCCCGGAAGCGCTTGAGGAAGCGGTAGCTCAAGAGATTCAGTGCCATCGTGATCACGAACAGTGTGGTGCCGACCGCGAAGATCGTCTGGTACTCGAGCGTGCCATGCGGAGTATCGCCGAGGCTCACCTGGACGATGTAGGCAGTCATCGTCTCCATCGCGACCAGCGGGTTGAGGGTGAGGCGCGGGACCTGGCCCATCGCGATGGCCACGATCATGGTCTCGCCGACTGCCCGCGAGACCGCCAGAATGAAGGCAGCGACGATACCCGAGAGCGACGACGGTACCACGACGCGCCAGACGACCTCGAGTTTGGTGGCACCCAGCGCATAGGCACCCTCGCGGAGACTCTGCGGGACTGCCCGCATGGCGTCCTCGGAGAGGGAAGCAACCAGCGGGACGATCATGATTCCCATCACCAGGCCGGCCGAAAGCGCGTTGAACACCTCGAGCTGCGGGATGAAACGCTGGAGCAACGGTGTGACGAAGAGCAGGGCGAAGTAGCCATACACGACCGTCGGGACACCGGCGAGGATCTCCAGAACCGGCTTGACGACGCGGGCGACACGGTCCGGAGCGTATTCCGCGAGCCCGATCGCCGAGAGGAGCCCGATCGGTAGGGCGATGAGCATCGCGATGACCGAGACCAGAATGGTCGCCGTGAGCAGTGGCCAGATGCCGAAATGCTTCTCGGTAAAGAGGGGAGTCCATTGCGTGTCGGTCAAAAAGTCGACGATGGAAACGCGCTGGAAAAAGCGGACGGTCTCGATCCCGAGCGTGTAGATGATGCCGATCGTCGTCGCGATCGAGATCAGTGCAGCCAGGAACAGGAAGGTCAGGATCGTTCGTTCGCGGACGCGACGAATCCGGTCGATTCGTTGCGTGCCGGTGAGGACACGCTCGACCCACTCTCGGCGGTCGATCGATGTGGCGAGTTGAGCAGGAGTTGACTCGCTCGTCACGTCCGTCCCTCGCTCGGCAACGACCGGCCGCGAGCAGGAGGACTTCCTCCTGCTCGCGGATTGTACCCGGTCTTCTCGACCTCCGGGAAGCTATTCCTCACGCTTGAGCACGTCCTCGATCGAGACACCGACCTCGACTCCCTTGAAGACCGACCCGGTCTTTCGCGCTTGGAAGCGCTTCTTGGCGAGCTGGTAGGCCTCGTCCGGCAGGGGGATGTACCCGACTTCCTGAGAGAGTTCGGCTGCGTTGTCGAGATAGAACTCGACGAACGCCTGGACTTCCGGCCGATCGGCTTGGTCGCGTGCGACATAGATGAAGAGCGGTCGCGAGAGGGGCTGGTATTGCCCGGTCTTCACCGTCTCGAGGTTCGGCTCGACCGGTTTGCCGGTCTTCGGGTTGACGATGGGCACGATCTTCACCCGACCTTTATTCTCGATCGCGTAGGCGAGCCCGAAATAGCCGAGCGCGTTCTTGTCCCCGGCGACACCCTGGACGAGGACGTTGTCGTCCTCGGAGGCAGTGTAGTCACCCCGGCTCGCGCCAGCCTTGCCGTTGATCGCTTCCGTGAAGTAGTCGAAGGTTCCCGAGTCGGTTCCTGCCCCGTACAAGTTGAGCGGTGCATCCGGCCAGTTCGGTCGCACCTGGTTCCAGCGGGTGATGACCCCCTGCGACTCGGGCTTCCAGATCAGATTGAGTTCCTCGACCGTCAAGTGATCCACCCAGTCGTTTTGCGGGTGCACCACGACGGCGAGTCCATCGAACGCAACAGGAAGCTCGATGTACTCGCGACCGCTCTTTTGGCAGGCCTCCACTTCGGAGTCCTTGATCGGGCGCGACGCATCCGAGATATCGGTTTCCTTGTTGCAGAACTTCTTGAATCCACCGCCGGTGCCGGAGATTCCGACCGTGACCTTCACCTGGGGATACTTCTTCTGGAACTCCTCGGCGACTGCCTCCGAGATCGGGAACACGGTGCTGGAACCGTCGATCGTGATCGTACCGCTGAGCTGCTGGGCCGGCTTGGTAGGAGTTGGCTGAGCTGCTGGGGTGGTTGCCACTGCTGCGGTCGGTGAAGGCTGAGCGGCTGCTGCTGGCGTTGGGCTCGGCTGCGCTGCCGGAGCGGTCGTCGGCGTGGGGGTCGCTTGCCCGCCCCCGCACGCTGCGATGAGCGCGCTCGCTACCGGAACCGTGGCGCCCAGTGTGGCCAGGCGCGCGATCAATTGCCGTCGACTCAGTCGCGTCGTCCGTTCCTGCATGGTCAACTTCCTCCTCCATTCGTCTCGTCCATTGCCGCCAATTCCGGTACGAACCGGTATCCGATTCCGTGGACCGTTCTGATCAGGTTCGACCCATCTGGCTCTCCTCCCAGTGCTTCCCGGATCCGGTGGATGTGGACATCGACGTTCCGGAGGTCGACGACGTCCTGTCCCCAGACCAGGTCGAGAAGCTCCTGCCGCGTGCACACGCGACCGGCCCGCTCGACCAGTGCGGTGAGCAGGGCGAACTCACGCGGCGCGAGATGAACCTCCCGTCCCCGGTACACCACGCGGTGCTCGTCGCGGAAGATCACGAGCGTTCCGGCCGTGAGCACGTTTCCGGCTGTCGTCTCTGCCGACCGGCGCAGCAAGGCGTCGATCCGGGCAAAGAGTTCGCGCGTGCGGAAGGGCTTCACCACGTAATCGTCGGCGCCTTCCTGGAACAGCGCGACGATGTCGTCTTCGCTGTCGCGGGCCGTCAACACGAGGATGGGCGCGCTCGACCACTTGCGGATCAGCCGGCAGACATCGCGCCCGTCGATACCCGGGAGCATCAGATCGAGGATGATGAGGTCGGGTCGGATGGTGCGCGCCAGCATGATCGCGTGCCGGCCCTCTTGGGCGGTCCAGACGCTGTAGCCGCGTTGTTCCAGGCTGTAGGAGAGAATCTGGGCGAGTGTCGGATCATCCTCGACGATCAGGATACGCTGCTGCGTCGGTGTTCCTTCTGGTCGCGTGGTCGATCGACTGCTCACCGTGACCATCCGTCTTCCCTTCACTGTGGGCAGTGTACCGGGCTGCGATTAACGGAGGATCAGCGGGAGATTAACGGTCGATTAACGGGGCGAGTTCGCTGACGACGCGCACCACGTCGCTGACTGCGAAGGGGCGGGAGAGGATCCGGTTCGCGCGCTGGCGCAGCCATTCCGGCAGGGCGCGCAGGGGGCTCGCCAGGACGAGGAGTCGCGTGTCAGGGAAGTCTTCGAGCAGGCGCTGGAGTTCGGCGAGCTGCTCACCATCACTCGCGAGGTCCACCACGATCAGGTCGGGGCGCAATCCCCAGCCAGCGAGAAAGTGTGCTGCGTCAGCGGCGCGCTCGTGCGCGCTCACGGCGTAGCCGAGTTCCTCGAGTTCCGCGCGGAAATAGGAGCGTGCCGGCCAGTCCGGCTCGATCAGGACGATGAATGGTAAGGCAGTCATCGCCTCGCTCCTGCTCTCGCGAGACAGTACGCAACTGTCTCGTGAACGGACGAGAGCGGCCGCTCGAGGTAGGACGAGCGACCGCTCTGCCATCCGGACACGATTCCGAGGTGCCGCGAGCAGCTCAGGATGACTCGCGCAGCGTCCGGGCCGCCAGATATTCCTGGCACTGCCAGCACTGATGCGGTCCTGCGGTGGCTCGGCAACGCTCGACCGCTTCCGGCGTGTTGAGCGCATAACCGAGCGCGCAACGGAGGATCACCCGTTTTCGGCCACGCTTGGTCTGGAAGGTAACCTTCTTCAGCATCGGGCAACCCAGCCACAGCTCTTCCTCGGAATCGGTGTCCGGCGCACGCCGAAAGAGTTCTGCTACCAGCATCGCGCCGGTCACCTCACACTCGTTCTCCTGGCAACACCAGGAGATCGTTCCAGCACACGCTCGCGGCAGTTCCCTGCCAAGCTGGCTGGTTCACCTTCCAGTATACGCGCGACGCGATTCCATCATGGCGTCGACCCCGGCAGGCGCAATTTGGCGGCCAGAACTGGGCTCTGGAACTCGCTCGCCAGGATATCCATGATCACGATGTCGTCGCGGTACGGACCGATCTTCGTCGCTTGGCGCAGGCGACCGACTTCCCGGAATCCGACACGGTCGTAGACGGCTCGTGCCCGCTCGTTCGCTGCGTAATAGCGTAGCCAGATGTGATGCAAGCCGAGGACCGTGAAGCCGAAGTCCAAGAGGAGAGTCAGCGCCTCGGTCGCGTATCCCCGTCCCCAAACGCTCCGCTCACCGATGACGATCCCGACCTCGGCGCTCCCGACAGCGAAGTCGATCCCGAAGAGTTCTGCGTTGCCGACCGGGCGGTCATCGGGGCGCTCGTAGATCGTGAAGACCCGGCGTGTTGGGTCGCGCCGGGCTTGCTCGAACCACTCGACTTCGTCCTCGACGGTGAAGGGAACCCGCCAATGAGCAGTCAGCGTGCGCGAGACCTCGAGATCGTTCATCCACCGCTGATAGACTGCGGCCAAGTCGCGCCGGATCGGACCGAGGTAGACGAGTTTGCCAGGGACGATAACCTGCAGATGCTGATACTCTTCCATCGCTATGTCCTGCTCCTCCCCGCTCACCTGTGTGACGCTTCCCCACGACCGTGTTACGCTGGCGGCGGCGAGTGCCGTGCAGGAGGTCTCCGTGTGGCTCGTCGGGACATCCGGTTGGTCGTATCGTCACTGGCGTGGCCGCTTCTATCCGCCAGAACTCCCGCCATGGGAGTGGTTCTCCTACTACCTGCGCGAGTTTGCCACAGTCGAGTTGAATGTGACTTTCTACCGGCTGCCGGCGCGCCAACGCTTTCGGGAATGGGCTAGGCAAGCTGCCCAACGACCGGGCTTTGTCTTCGCGGTCAAGGCACCACGCGCGATCACGCACGTCCATCGCTTGGCTGGTGTCGAGCCGGTGCTGGGAACATTCCTGGCCACAATCGAGGAACTCGGTTCCTCTCGCGGCCCGCTCCTCTTCCAGCTGCCTCCCGGCTTCGCCTGCGATCTCGACCGCTTGCGATCTTTCCTCGATTCGTTGCCAGCGGGCCAACCGTTCGCCTTCGAGTTCCGTCACCCGAGCTGGTTCGTGCCCGCCGTCGCCGATGCGATCGCCGGCGCTGGCGGCACGATCGTCCTCGCGTATGGCGGAACGCATCCCACTCCGGATTCGTTTCCGTTCGTCGGCCCGCTCTGTTATGTCCGAGTACACAGTGGTCTCTTCGATATCGGTCTGACGGACGAGGAGATTGCTCAGCTGGTTACCCGGTTGGCCTCCTGCAGCGATCGGCCCGGATTCGTCTACTTCAACAACGACGCCTTCGCCCATGCAGTGCACGATGCTCGGCGCTTGCGCCAGGCACTCCAGCGTGAGGGCTTACCGGTCGCGTGAGGCGCGAGAAGGTCGATCCTCACCCAGAGCGGTCGTCCCAGAATTGATCCGGACCAGCGATGCGATCCAGGTAGAACGTGCCCTCGGTACGCCAGCCGAGCACGATGGCTCCGGGAGTCGGGCGGCAGAGTTCGCTGCGGATCGATGGTTGCCAGCTCTCGTCGAACGCTTCCTGCAAGACGCGGCCAGCGAATGGCTGTTCCGGCGTCAAGCCGAGAACGGCTGCTACGGTGGGAACGATATCCACCACGCCGGCTGGAATTCGGCTCGCGAACCCCTTGCGGATATTCGGTCCCAGCATCACGGCAAAAGCCTGCAGTTCGAAGGGGGAGCCCGAGCCGTGCGTCGACCGGAGCGCGACCTGCTCGGTCAGAGCGGTGACGACTCCGGCGACCCCGAACTCGTTCTGGTCCGCTCTCCAGGTCGGGCTCACAGCGAGGAGCGGGAGCCGCTCGAGGGCATCACGCTCGAGCGAGCCACCCCACACAGCGGTGAGAGGGGCTGTTCCTGGTCGTGCCGAGGTCAGCGAGGGATGAGCGAGGACCGCGCCGACCCATGGCTGCTCGAGCAACCACTCGATCAGTGGGGCAAGTTCTACCGGCTTGGGAGTAGTGGACCCCGGTCGCCGGAACAGGAAATCGCCTGCCGGCACGAGGCGATCGAGGACCGGCAGGGGAGGTGCCTGGCGGAGGAGTTCGCTCAGCGAGCGGTGATGGAGTGGGGTCGACTGGCCATGATCGGAAAGGACGAAGACGAGCAGATCGTCCAGCAGTCGGCGGGCAGCCAGGTGATCGAAGAAGCGAGCGAGCAGCTCATCCAGTTGGCGGAGGACTGACTCGCTTTCTGGGCTGCCGAGCCCAGCGAAGTGAAAGGTCGCGTCCGGCTCGTGGAGCCAGAGCACGGTCACCGCGACGTCTGGATAGGGCAGGAAGAGATCGCGGGCTGCGCGGATGGCGTAGCGGACGAGCTCGAGGGACGAGTCCGTGGGATCGGGAGGTGGCCCGAGCTTTTCGCGCAACGCGGCGAGATCGGGCAGGCCGAAGACCGAGCGAGGATTGACCAGGCGGAACGGCTGAGTGCGGGCCCAGAGCCAACTCGAGCCGGTGGAGCCGCTGGCTGCGACTGCGAGACGCTGCCCACGCGCGGCGAGGAGATCGGCGAGCGGCGGGCGCAGGATCGCCCGACCCTGCGTCCGCCGATCGAGTTCCGCGATTTGTCGAAAGTCGCTGGTATCCAGGATCCCGTCTTCGCCCGCTTCCTCGAGGACCATCACGTTGGAGACGATGCCGTGCTGTCCCGGATACGTACCCGTGCACATGGTCGCCACCTGAACCCGGGTATGTGGCGGATAGGCCGCCGCATACCGGGTCAGGCGCGTGCCCTCGGCTGCCAGGGAATGGACAAAGGGCATGCGTTCCTCGGTAACCAGGTCAGGGCGGAGCCCGTCGAGTACCACGATCAGGACACGGCTAGTCGCCACTGCTGTAGTCCTCTCCCTCAACCGGCCAACAAAAGGTTATCGGGCCGCAGATCCATATAGTAAAAGCTGTAAGGGGTCCACTTGACGAAATCGCGCATGGCATAGTGCTCGATCGGGATCCAGAGGACGGTTCCGGGTGCCTCCTCCTCCCAAATGTCGAGCGCATCCTGAAAAGCCCGTGCCCTGAACTGCTGATCGAGCGTCTGCCGTTGTTGCTCGCCGAGCTCGTTGAAGCGCGGATTCTCCGGCTTCCACCAGTCACGCTGGGTCGCCGTCCCCGGACCCCAGCGCAACCAGAAGGCTCCCTCCGGATCGGCCAAGTAGTTGGAGTTCGACCAAGACCCAACCATCCGCTCTTCCTTGGGGAGATCGGCCCAGTCGATCAGCTGGACTTCAGCGTTCACGCCGATCTGGCGCCACATCTCGACGATTGCCTGGGCTGCTTCATTGCCGAGCGTATAGTAGCCCGGTTTGTTGTTGTAGCGAATCGTGCTGCCGTCGTAGCCGGACTGACGGACGAGTTGGCGAGCGCGGTCTGGATCATAGGGCGTGTAGGGGCGTTGGGGGTTGTAAAGTGGTCCGTAATCCTCGAACTGATGGCTGCGCATGCGGACTGCCTGGTCATTCCACAGTGTCTTGATCAAGAGTTCGCGGTCGATGCCGAGATTGAGTGCCTGACGCAGTCGCTTGTCCTTCAAGAGTGGGTGATTGCAGTTGTAGCGCAGCACATGACAGTTGGCGAGCGGAATGCTGCGGATGACGATTCCTTGGCTCCGCTGGAGCACCGGTACCTGGTCCGGCGGCACGTTGGTGATGAGGTCGACCTCCCCGGACAAGAGCGCGGCGACTCGGGCCTGGATCTCGGGAATGACTTGGAAGACGATCCGGGAGGCCGTCGGGCGTCCACCGAAGTACGTCTCGTGGGGCTCGAGCACGAGCCGCTCGTCGGTCACGAACTCCGCCACACGATATGGCCCGGTGCCGATCGGCGCGCGAGCGAAGCCATCCATGCCGACTCGCTCATAGTACGCCTTGGGAATCAGCCAGCCGCCCCACGAGGAGATCCGCTTTTCGAAAACAGGGTCGGGGCTTTGGGTCACGAAGCGGACTCGATTCCTGTCCAGCGCACTGATCTCTGCGACTGTTTTGAAGTAGCTGGCAGCCTCCCGCAACTGATCCGGCGTATTCTTCAACAACCGCTCGAAGGTGAAGACCACATCCTCGGCAGTCAGCATGCTTCCGTCGTGGAACGTCACGTCGTCGCGCAAGGTGAACTCGACGGTCAGATCATCGATCCGCTTCCACTCCTTGGCGACCCAGGGTACGAGCGCGAAGCCAGCCCCTGGCTGCGGACCGCTCAGGAAGTCGCGCCGGATCAGGTAGTCGAAGATCGAATACGTCACGCGCGTGCCGACGTTCGAGAGCTGTTGGTGTGGATCGAGGTTCGGTGGCAGTCCTTGCACGCCGATCCGCAACTCGCGGCGCGGCACCGCTGTCGCGGTGGCGACCGAAGCCGGTGCTGCGGTCGGAGAGGGCATGCTGGTCGGCTGCGCCGCTGCTTGGCCTGCGCTGGCAGGCGTCGTTGCAGGAGTCGCGGTCGGCGTGCTCTCGCTCGTGTTGCAGGCGAGGAGCAAAGCACCCGGTAAAACGGTCAAACCTGCCACGATCTGTCGCCTCGTGAAGCAGCAGCGGGCGTTGTGGGTGGGTCGGTTGACCATCGGACTACTCCTTCCTTCGCTGACTCTTCTCTGCTGGCAGCGCATGACCGGTTCAGGACGACTGGTTGAAGAACTGCTCTTTGTTCGCTGCTTGGCCTCCTTTCGCCGTACCCGGGGTCAACGTCCCCTCGTCGTAGGATCAGTTACGTCGCGCAGCCAGTCGCCGAGTTCGTTGAACGAGAGGGTGATCGCCAGAAGGACAGCACCGGGGAAGACGGGGAGCCACCACGCGATCTGCAGGTAATTGCGGGCATCGCCCAGAATATTGCCGAGACTGGGTGTCGGTGGCTGCACGCCGATCCCGAGGAAACTCAGGGACGATTCCAACAAGACGAGACTGGTCAGGTGCAGCGTCATCAAGACGAGGAGCGGTGCGACTTCGTTCGGCAAAATGTGGCGCGCGAGAATGCGGGCGGGGCTCGCTCCAGCAGCTTGCGCAGCGACCACGAAGAGTTCGTTCCTGAGCCGGAGCGTATTGGCGCGTGCAATGCGCGCGTACTGCTCCCACCCGCTCAGTCCGAGCAAAATGATGAGGACAGTCAAACCGGTGCCAAAGAGCGTCAAAGCGATCAACGCTAGGACGATGAACGGCACAGCCAGCTGCACGTCGATCGACAGGCTGATCACGTGGTCGGGTAACCCACGCCGATACCCGGCGATGATCCCGAGGCTCGTCCCCACGACGGCGCTGATGATGACCCCCACCAAAGCCAAGGACAAGGAGACACGCGTTCCAGCGAGAATCCGGCTGGCCAGGTCGCGGCCCAGTTGGTCAGTTCCCAGAGGATGTGCCAACGTGCCACCGAATCCGACGGGTGGCTGCAGACGAGCCAGCAAGTCCTGGGTCGAGGGATCGGGAAGCGGCAAGAGCGGGACAGCCAACGCGGCAACGCTGATCCCGACGAGCCACACGACCGCCAGCAGCGAGGTCAGCGGCCAGTCGGGCCGCGCACGGGTACGGCGGGGTACGACGGGAAGTCCTGCTCGAGAACCGGACCGTCGGAGAGGAGTCGAAACGACCATCGCTCATGCCTCCAGCCGCACGCGAGGATCGAGCCAGCCGTACAGGATGTCGGTCAGGAGGTTGACCAACACCACCGAGGCCACGATAAGCAGAACGCCGTACTGGACGACCGGGAAGTCGCGCAGTTCGGCGGCTCGAGCCAAGAGTTGGCCCATCCCGGGCCAAGAAAAGACGGTCTCGGTCACGACCGCTCCCGCGATCGCCACTGCCACCTGCAAGCTGATGACCGTTACCAGGGTCAGCGCAGCATTGCGCCCCATGTGGTCGATCAGCACGGTCCGCCAGGGCAAGCCCTTGGCATGGGCAGTGCGAACGTAATCGGCCCGCAGGACTTCGAGCAGAGCCGAGCGCGTGAAGCGCGTCAGGCTCGCGACGCTGAAGCTGCTCAAGGTGAGCGCCGGCAGCACAAGGCTCGCTGCTCCTTGTTGACCCGACGTCGGAAACCACCCGAGGTGCAGCGCGAAGAGCAAAATCAGCAGCAGACCGAGGACGAAGTTCGGGATGCCCTGTCCGATCGCCGACAGAGCGACGATCGTGCGATCCAGAAGGCTTCCCGCTCGCAGCGCTGCCAGTGTGCCGAGCACGGTTCCGGCGCTCAAGGCGATGGCCAGGGCAGCGCTGGCCAGCCGTAACGTACTCGGGATTCGTTCGTGCACGACGACAGTCGCTGGGCGCTGATCGCGGAGCGAGCGTCCGAAGTCCCCGCGGGCGAGTTGCTGGAGATAGCGGGTGTACTGCACGGCGAGTGGCTCGTCGATCCCCCACGCCTGGCGCAACGCGGCCACTGCCTCGCTCGAAGCTTCTGGCCCGAGCAAGGCTTGTGCTGGGTCTCCGGACAGTCGGAGCCCGATGAAGACCAGCGTGACCACGATCCAGATCGTGATCAGCGCGCGCAGCAATCGGTAGGCGACGTAACGAGCCATCGCGCGCCCCTTTCCGGGTCGAGTCTTCTCCTGTACGGGCGCTGCACTGTGGCACCGGTGTAAAACGGCTTTGGCATTCTTGTTGCGGAGCGAGGTGTCGTCGCCTCGTGACCGAGCGAGGAGTAGCGCAGTGGGGCAGGTCATCCCGTTCCCGTTTCTCCCGAAGCTGAGCGAAGACCTGCACCGGGCCGGGAAGCGGATCGTGCTGACCAACGGCCATTTCGATCTCCTGCACATCGGGCATGTGCGGTATCTCCAGGCCGCACGCAGTTTGGGCGACGTGCTGATCGTTGCGGTCAACGACGATGTCTCGACCCGCAGGCGCAAGGGACGAGCTCGCCCGCTCGTACCGGAAGCGGAGCGGGCCGAGCTCCTGGCGGCACTGGCCTGTGTGGACTACGTCACGATCTTCCCCGGCGAGACGGCGGAGGAAGTCGTGCGGCTTGTCCGTCCTCACGTCTACGTCAAAGGCGGCGACTACGGGACCACGGAGGAAGACGCTGCGGCCGGCAAGCAACCGCTTCCCGAGGCCCCGGTCGTGCGCGCGTTGGGTGGTGAGGTGGTGCTTATCCCCTTGGTCCCGGAACGCTCGACGAGCGCGCTCGTCCGGCGCATTCTCGCGGCCTACGGCTGCGAGCCGGAGGCAGGAGCCGGCACGAGCGGGGAAACTGGGTGAGTCCGGCTGCTTGCGCGGCGCATTTCCTCCCGCTCAGGCTGCCCCCGGGTTAGAGCGATCGCTTTCCGGAAGAGCGGTGAGCCAGACGAGCCAACTGGCGGAGCTTGCCCGGTCAGCTTGCGCTCAGTCCGGCAATCCGTTCCCCACTCGGTACACTCGTGCTGGCCCGGGTAGGAGCGGGGAGCGTGTGCCGTGACACTGGACGAACCCTCCATGGCGAGGAGCGGCGCGCCGACGAGCGAGACGGTCGTGCAGGGGGAACGCGCCCGGGTGGCGCGCGCTGCTGGTGTCCTGATGATCGGTGTCGTGCTCAGCCGCGTGCTCGGCCTGGTGCGCGAGCAAGTCACCTCCTACTTTTGGGGCACGACGGACGCGATCGCGGCCTTCACCATCGCCGACAACGTCCACACCATGCTGTTCGACCTGGTCATCAGCGGAATGCTCCAAGCTGCTCTGGTACCGGTTCTGAGTGCCTACGCTGTGTCGGAGCGGCTCGAGGAGTTCCGTCGCATCGTCGGTGCGCTGCTGGTTTGGGTGGCAGTGGTCGTCGGTGCTGTGGTCGTCCTCGTCGCGATGGCTGCTCCCTGGGTCGTGTGGGGGATGACCGCGCTCGGCGGTGGGGAAGCGGCTCGTGGTGCCGAGACGTTCCAGCTGACCATCCGGCTCGTCCGGCTCATCGTCCCGGCCGTGTTGCTCCTCGCCTTCTCGACCGTGCTCATGGGAGCGCTCTATGCGCTCCAGCGCTTCACGCAACCGTCGCTGGCCTTGAGTGTGCGGAACGCCGCGATCGTCGCCTGCGCGCTCCTGCTGGGGCACTCGCTCGGGGTGACGAGCCTCGTCGTCGGCGTGCTGCTCGGCGCGCTCGGACTTGCAGCGCTGCAACTGTGGGGGCTGCGCGATTGTTTGCCCCGGTTGAACTTGTCGCTCTGGCATCCGGCCATCCGGCAAATCTTCTTGCTCTATCTGCCGATTTTTCTCGGCCTCTTCGCCAACACGGTCGCTTTGACGGTCGACCGGAACCTGGCCTGGGGAGTGGATCCGCATGCCTTGGGTGCGATGCGTTATGCGACAGCACTCAATCAGATGATCCTCGGGCTGGTCGCTGCGGCGACCTCGCTGGCCGCGCTGCCGACGCTCTCTCGACACCATGCGAGCGGGAACGAGGATGCCTATCAACGCACGCTGGCACTGGGACTCAAGTTCGTGGCGCTCCTCATCTTTCCGACCGTGCTGGGGATGGCCGCGCTCAGCTGGCCGATCGTCACGCTTCTCTTCCTGCATGGGGCGACCGATCTCGAGGGAGCCCGAGCGATCTGGATCGCCTTGCTCGGGTACCTTCCTGGCACGCTCTTCGCCGCATTCGACCAGATCCTGATCTTCGCGGCGTACGCCCGTCGCAATACGCAGACACCGGTTCTCGTCGGCGTTCTCTCGGTCGGGGTCTATTTCCTCGTCGCGCTGGCGCTCGTGCGCTCGCTCGGCATGCTGGGGCTCGTCTTGGGCAATACGGCGCAATTCGTGGCCCATACGCTCGTCATGTGGTGGGTGTTGCGGCGCTGGCTGGGTCGGGTGGGGGATGGCACGGTCGCGCGCACGATGCGAGCGAGCGCGCTCGCGGCGACACTGATGGCGCTCGTGGTCGGCAGTCTGGCCATCGTTGCCAGCCAGTGGCAGGCCCCCGAGGCGAGCGGGGTCGCCTGGCGCTTGCTGGTCGTGGGGGCGAACGTCGTGGTTGGTGCCGCCTGCTATGCCGTCCTCATGCGACTCTTCCGCGTGGAGGAGTTCCTCGCTTTGATCCGGCTGGTGCGTGCTCGTTTCGGCAGTTGACAGCGCGGCGCTTTTTCGGTTCTCTCCTTGCCGAGGATTTCCCGCTCTGCTCGCGCGACAGGGTGGTCGTGGAGATGCGGGGGAATCGCTTTTCGCGTCGGTCGTTCAGCCGAAGCAGGGGGGCGTGATGGCCTACGATCTCGTGGTCCGCAATGCGCGCTTGCGCGATGGGCGGGTGGTCGATCTCGCCGTGGCCGAGGGTCGGATCGTTGCGATCGAGCCGAACCTAGCGGGCGAGGCTCGGGAGACGATCGATGCTGGTGGGCGGCTCGTCTCGCCACCGCTCATCGAACCGCACTGTCATCTCGATGCGGCGCTTACCGAGGGGCTCGCTGGCCACAACGAGTCCGGCACGCTGCTCGAAGGGATTCAGCGCTGGGCCCTCACCAAGCCTCAGCTCACCATCGAGGCGGTCAAGGAGCGGGCGCGCCGGACGATCGAGTGGTATGCCAGCCAGGGAGCCCTGGTGATCCGCAGCCACGTCGATGTGTGCGATCCCAACTTCGTCGGTTTGCGTGCGCTCCTCGAACTGCGCGAGGAGGTGCGCGACCTCGTCGATCTGCAGCTGGTCGCCTTTCCGCAGGAGGGGATCCTCTCCTATCCGCGCGGTGCCGAGCTTCTCGAAGAGGCGCTCCGGCTCGGCTGCGACGTGGTGGGAGCCATCCCGCATTACGAGACGACCCGGGAGATGGGCGTCGAGTCACTGCGCATCGCCTTCGACCTCGCCGAGCGCTACGACCGGCCGCTCGATGCCCACTGCGACGAGACGGACGACGATCAGTCGCGTTTCGTCGAGGTGATGGCGGCGGAGACGATCCGGCGCGGGATGCAGGGACGTGTCGTCGCCAGCCATACGACCGCCATGGGCTCGTACAACAACGCCTATGCCTTCAAGCTCTTCGGCTGGCTCAAGCGTGCCGAACTCAGCATCATCGCCAACCCTCCGGACAACTCGATCTTGCAGGGGCGCTTCGATACCTATCCCAAGCGTCGTGGACTGACGCGCGTGAAAGAGCTGCTCCAGTTCGGGATCAACGTCGCGTTCGGGCACGATTCGGTGATGGATCCCTGGTATCCGCTCGGGACAGGGAACATGTTGCATGCCGCCTGGTTGGGCTTGCACCTCGTGCAGCTCTCGGGCTACGAGGAGATTCCGCTGGTGTGGGATCTGGTGACGACCAACGCCGCACGTGCTTTGGGGATCTTCGATCGCTACGGCCTCGAAGTCGGTAAGTCGGCCGATTTCGTCATTTTCGATGCGGCAACCGACCGTGATGCGCTCCGCATGCTCGCTCCCGCGCTCTTGTGCGTCAAGCGAGGACGCATCGTGAGCCGCACGAGCGCACCGCGGGTGGAGGTACGGCGGGGCGAGGAATTCGCTGCCATCCGGTACGAGCGCCCCGGTGAGGGGTTGAACGATCGATGAGCACGCACGTGCCTGTCGTTCTTCTCGAGCTGGCCGTGCCCGACTCCGTTGCCAGGCAGGAGTGGAAACTCCCCCGCGGTGCTTCCAGCTGTGTTACAGTCGAGTTCGCGAACGATTGTCCAGAGACAGGGACGCGAGATGGCCCGAGAGATCGTCGTACGACACCGCTTCACTGTCGATGACTACCACCGCATGGCCGAGGCGGGGATTCTCGCTGAGGATGACCGAGTCGAGTTGATCGAAGGAGAAATCGTCGAGATGAGCCCGATCGGCCGGCGACACCAGGCCTGTCTCGACAAGATGACGGCGCTTCTCGCGGGCCGGTTGGCAGGGCGCGCGATCGTCCGTATCCAGGGACCAGTGCGGCTGAGTCAGTTTTCCGAGCCACAGCCGGATCTCCTGCTCCTGCGTCCCCGGGCGGACTACTATGCCTCCGTCGATGCCGGACCGGACGACGTGCTCTTGCTCATCGAGGTCGCGGATGCCTCCTTGGCTTACGACCGCGAGGTCAAGGCGCCGCTGTACGCGCGGGCAGGGCTCGCTGAGTACTGGATCCTCGACCTCCAGAGCGATCGCCTGCTCGTCTTCCGCGACCCGGATTCCGGAGCGGGGCGCTACCGCTGTGTCGACTGCCTGGCGCGTGACGAGCGCATCGCTCCGTTGGCCTTCCCTGACCTCGAAATCCTCGTCGCTGACCTCTCGGCTTGAACTGCCGCGTGGCGGCACGTCGTCGCGGTTCCGGCGAGGAAAAGCAAGACCGGCAGCACCTACCGGTGGGTGCTGCCGGTCGGTCATCGCGTTCATCGGTCAGGCTTGCTTGGCCCGTTGGATCGCTTGCCAGATCTTCTGCGGGGTGAGCGGGATGTCGAGGTGCTCGATCCCGAAGGGAGCTAGGGCATCCATGACCGCGTTGGCGATGGTCGGGGTGGAACCGATCGTCGCCGCCTCACCGATCCCCTTGGCACCGAGCGGGTTGAGCGGAGTTGGCGTCTCGGTGTGGTCGGTGGTGAAGGAAAGCAACATCGCCGCCTTGGGCATGGCGTAGTCCATGAGCGTGCCGGTGAGGAGCTGGCCGTTCTCGTCGTAGCGGACCTCTTCCCAGAGGGCCTGGGCGATCCCCTGGGCCAAGCCACCGTGCACCTGGCCCTCGACGAGGAGCGGGTTGATGCGGGGGCCACAGTCATCGACCGAGTAGTACTCGAGGATCTCAACCTCGCCTGTCTCGGGGAAGACTTCGACCACTGCCACATGCGTCCCGAAGGGGAAGACCTCGTCAGGGGGTGCAAAGAAGTCGGTCGCGACCAGCCCTGGTTCCATCCCCTCCGGGAGATTACCGCCATAGGCCGCCTGGGCGATCTCGGCCAGCGTGACGGCGCGGTCAGGAGCACCCTTGACGCGCCATTTCCCGTCGACGAATTCGATGTCCTCTGCCGCCGCTTCGAGCAGGTGCGCGGCGATCTGCGTGGCCTTCTCCTTGATGCGGTCGATGGCCATGAGGACCGCGCCGCCGCCGACGACCAGGCTGCGGCTCCCCATCGTGCCATGCCCCTCGGGGACGCTTTGCGTATCACCGTGCAGCACGACGATCTGGTCGAAATCGGCTCCGAGGCGATCGGCGACGAGCTGGGCCAGTGCCGTCTCCAGCCCCTGACCGTGCGGCGAGGTACCGGTATAGACGGTGACCGCGCCGCTCGGCTCGACGCGGACGACTGCGCTCTCGTAGGGGCCGAAGCCGCAGATCTCCACGTAGCTGGCGAGACCAACCCCGACGAAGCGACCCTGCTGGCGGAGTTCCTGCTGCTTCTGGCGCCACTCGTGATATCTCGAGATCTCGAGAGCCTTGTCGAGTGCTTTGGCGTAGTCGCCCGTATCGTACTTCTCACCGGCTGCAGTCGTGTAGGGGAACTTCTCTGGTGGGATGTAGTTCAGGCGCCGGACCTCAGCGGGATCCTTGCCGAGCTTGCGGGCCAAGAGGTCCATCATCCGTTCGATGTAGTAGGCTGCCTCGGGTCGACCAGCGCCGCGGTAGGCGCCGACTGCCATCGTGTTGGTGTAGACGCCGTACGCTTTGATATCCACAGCCGGGATGTCGTAGCAGCCGCAGGCCATGAGACCGGTCGTCGAGGGGAGATAGAGCCCACGCGGGTAGGCACCGAGATTCTGGACGATGCGGGCACGCAATCCGAGGATGCGTCCCTCAGCATCGGCGGCGAGTTCGTAGTCCACCACCTGATCGCGGCCGTGGTTGGTGGCCATGAGATGCTCGGAACGTGTCTCGACCCACTTGACCGGGCGATGGAGGTGCAAGGCCAGCGCGGCGAGAATGAAGTCTTCCTGGTACGCGCCGATCTTGACTCCGAAGCCGCCCCCGACTTCCGGAGCGATGATGCGAACCTGGCCGTGTGCCAGCCCGAGCGCCGCCGCGAGCGCGTTCCGGTTCCAGTGCGGTGCCTGGGTGGAACTCCAGACCGTGACGCCTTGCGTCAAGGGGTCAGGGGCCGCGACGATGGCGCGCGTCTCCATCGGGATACCGGCCAAACGCTGCTGGCGGAAGCGTTGCCTGACGACGACGTGGGCCTGAGCGAAGGCTGCCTCGATGTCGCCGTGGACGCGCTCCCAGCGCTCCCCGATGTTGTTGGGGATATTCGGATAGAGTTGCGGAGCGCCGTCCTGCATCGCCACCTCTGGATCGATGATGGCGGGAAGGGGTTCGTAGTCGACCACGACCGCTTCAGCCGCATCGCGAGCGACTGCCGCTGACGTGGCGACGACGACGGCGATGGGTTGGCCGACATAGAGGGCGCGTTCGACCGCGATCGGCTCTTCCGGGGGAACCGGGATCCCTTCCGGTTTCTGCTCTTCAGGATGCGGTGCCTCCCCGGGGATGAGTTCTGGCTTCCCCTTGAGACGCGCTGCCAGATCGCGACCAGTGAAGACATCGACGACGCCTGGCATAGCCTTGGCGGCGGAGGCGTCGATACCGCGGATCCGGGCGTGTGGATAACTGCTGCGGACGAAGGCGACGTGCAGCATGCCTGGCAGCTTGAGATCGTCGACGTATTGCGAGGAGCCGGTGATGAGGCGCGGATCCTCCTTGCGCCGCACTCGCGCACCGACATAATGACTGATGACCATGAGACAACTCCTTTCCGTTTTGTACCAACGCGAGGTCCGGTGGCCCTGTCCACAAACTAGCGTGAACGTGTTTGACACTGTCGTCAAGGGGAAAAGGAAAAATCGAGGGCCCCGTGTGTCGTGGGACCCTCGAAGGCATCTTTCTCGTGAACGATGTGCTACGCTCGCTGCGCCTCTCGAATCGCCCGCCAGATCTTCTGCGGGGTGAGCGGGATGTCGAGGTGCTCGATCCCGAAGGGGGCCAGGGCATCCATGACCGCGTTGGCGATGGTCGGGGTGGAGCCGATCGTGGCTGCCTCGCCGATCCCCTTGGCACCCAGCGGGTTGAGCGGGCTCGGTGTCACCGTCTCGTCGGTCACGAAACTCGGCAGCATGCTCGCCTTGGGGATGGCGTAGTCCATGAGCGTGCCGGTGAGGAGCTGGCCGTTCTCGTCGTAGCGGACCTCTTCCCAGAGGGCCTGGGCGATCCCCTGGGCCAAGCCGCCGTGCACCTGGCCCTCGACGAGGAGCGGGTTGATGCGGGGGCCACAGTCATCGACCGCGTAGTACTCGAGGATCTCGACCTCGCCTGTCTCGGGGAAGACTTCGACCACTGCCACATGCGTCCCGAAGGGGAACAGCACACCCGACGGCGCGTAGTAGTCCGTCGCGACCAAGCCCGGTTCGATATCCGGTGGCAAACCGGGGCTATAGGCTGCTCGTGCGATCTCGGCCAGCGTGACGGCACGGTCGGGAGCACCCTTGACGCGGTACTTCCCATCCGCGTACTCGACATCCTCGATAGCCGCCTCCAGGAGATGAGCCGCGATGCGGAGCGCCTTCTCGCGAATCCGCTGAGCGGCCAGAAGCATCGCCCCCCCGCCGACCGCCAAGCTGCGGCTGCCCATCGTTCCCACGCCTTCGGGGACACTCTGCGTATCGCCGTGGAGAACGACGATCTGGTCGAAGTCGGCACCGATCTCGTCGGCGATGATCTGGGCCAGTGCTGTCTCCAGCCCCTGACCGTGCGGCGAGGTACCGGTGTAGGCGATCACTGCACCGGTCGGCTCGACGCGGATCGAGGCACTCTCGTAGGGGCCGAAGCCACAGATCTCGGTATAGGTGACCAATCCGATGCCGATGAAACGGCCCTGTTGGCAAAGTTCCTGTTGCTTCTGTCGCCACTCGTGGTAGCGGGAAATCTCCAGCGCCTTGTTCAGGTTCTTCTCGTATTCGGCCGAATCGTAGCGTGCACCCGCCGGCGTTTGGCAAGGGAACTTCTCGGGCGGGATGTAGTTCAGGCGCCGGACCTCAGCGGGATCCTTGCCGAGCTTGCGGGCCAAGAGGTCCATCATCCGTTCGATGTAGTAGGCCGCCTCGGGTCGACCAGCGCCGCGGTAGGCACCGACCGGTGTGGTGTTGGTGAGCACGCTGTAGGTCTCGATCGAGAGATTGGGAATATCGTAGACCCCGACGGACATCATGGCAGTCAGTCCTGCCAGGAGCAGGAGCTTGGGGTAGGCCCCGAGATCCTGGATCACTTTGGCCCGCAAGCCGAGGATGCGCCCCTCCTTCGTTGCGGCCAGTTCGTAGTAGGCGACCTGCCCTCGTCCCTGATTTGTCGCCATGAAATGCTCGGAGCGCGTCTCGTACCACTTGACCGGTCGGTGCAGGTGCAGGGCCAGCGCAGCCAGGATGATGTCTTCCGGATAGGCACCGATCTTGGCACCGAAACCCCCACCGACTTCTGGAGCGATGACGCGCACCTGCCCATGGCTCAAGCCGAGCGCTTGGGCGAGCGAGTTCCGGTTATTGTGTGGGGCTTGCGTCGATGACCAGACGGTGACACCGCGTGTCAGCGGATCAGGGGCAGCAACCACTGCGCGTGGCTCCATCGGAACCGAGACGAGGCGTTGCTGGTAAAAACGCTGCTTGACGATGACGTCGGCCTCGGCGAACGCCTTCTCGATATCCCCATGCTGGTGACTGGTGTGCATTGCGATATTGTTCTTCACCGTCGCGTGGAGTTGGGGCGCGCCTTCCTTCATCGTTTCTTCAGGATCGACGACCGCGGGCAGTGGCTCGTACTCGATCTCGACGGCAGCAGCCGCGTCATAGGCGCGATACCGTTCGGTTGCCAGCACGACGGCGATCGGCTGTCCGACGTAGCGCACGCGGTCGATCGCCAGGAGCTCGTGCTGCGGTGGACCAGCCTGATCCTCTTGCTGGGCCGGTGCTTCAGCTTCCCCCTCGCCCGCGCCCAACTGGACTGCTCCCTTCAGCCACTGCTCCAGTTCCTTGTGCGTGATCACCGCGACCACGCCGGGCAGAGCCAAGGCGGGCGAAGGGTCGATCCGCTTGATGATCGCGTGCGGATACGCACTGCGGACGAACGCCGCGTACAGCATCCCCCCGAGCTGAAGATCATCGACGTATTGTGACGAGCCGGTGATGAGCCGCGGGTCTTCCTTGCGACGGACACGTGCCCCGACCATTCGAGTGAGTACCATCACCGAACCCCTTCCCGACTGCTGTTCCCTTCTGCCGACGGTTCTGCGTCGTGCGAATCGCTCGGTCTCATTGTCAGTCCTGAAGTACCCGTTCGTCAAGAGGGAAGGTCGAGATTGCCGAACGGTCACTCGTCTCTCTCGTCACGTGCGATCGCGACGAGATCGATCGCTTGTGCCAGATCACCTGCTGCGATGCGGAAGTCGTCGATGCCGATGGTGGTGACGAGTTCGCGCTGGCGCTGGTTGAGCCAATGGCGGACGGCGAGCGTACCGACTGCGTGCAGGAACGCGCGGAGTTCGGTCGGTAGATGCCGGTGCAACCCGAACCGATCGAGGCGAAGAATGCGCTCGACGAGTCGGCGATTGGCTGTGCGGTAGGCGAGGACCCGCGTGCTCGGGAACACCCCCAGGAGGTCGACTCGCGGAAAGATGCTGGTGACCAGCGCTCGCAGGCTCGCTTCGTCGTATTCCCGGGCGTGGTGGGGGTTCAGCCCACTGAAAACGGCTGGCCGATTGGGAGTCGTGAGGATCAGGCGCCCCCCAGGAACGAGGACGCGACGTGCCTCGCGGAGGAGGCATTCCGGATCCGGCAGGTGCTCGAGAACCTGGAAACAGCAGATGAGCTGGAACGAGGCGGCACGGAACGGGAGGCGTTCAGCCGAGGCACGAACCCAGGTGAGGTTCGCGGCCGGATACCGGCGACGTGCGTGCTCGAGCGTGGGGAGATCGAGGTCGAGGCCGATGACCAGCCGAGCAGTTCGGGCCAGTTCAGCTGTCCCGTATCCCTCTCCACAACCGATGTCGAGCACGGACGCACCAGTGGCCAGCTGGCTCACCCAGCGGTACGCTGCCAGGCTTTGCCAATAGGTAACGCGCAGAGCCCAACTTTTCGGCGTTACACGTTCCGTGGTTGGTCGCCGGATCATCGCGGATTGTCCTCTCTCGTGAGCCAGGTCACCGGGCTGCTATCCTTGCCGGCGGCATCATGGAGCGAAAGGAGTCAACAGTGTCGGATTTCGTTTTGCCAGCGAGCACCTGGCTCGGACCGGTGACGTTACGTGTCGCCGACGCGGAACTCGTCAGTCGTTTCTATGCTGGCATGCTCGGCTATGCTGTCCAGCCCCTGAGCGATCGCCTGTTGGCTGTTCTGCCGCCTGATTCCTCGATACCGCATTTCCTCCTCGAATGGGATCCGGCGGCTCCACCCCGACCGGAGCGTGCTCCTGGTCTCTACCACGCAGCGGTCCTCTTGCCTGCCCGTGTGGAGTTGGCTCGCATTCTCCGGCATCTCGTCGAATATCGCTGGCCACTGGCTGGCGCGTCCGATCATGGTGTGAGCGAGGCCCTCTACCTCTCCGATCCTGAAGGGAATGGGCTGGAGATCTATGCTGATCGGCCGCGCGAACAGTGGCCGCGCTCGCCGCGCGAGGTCGTGGCCATGACGACCGTGCCCTTGGACGTGCGCGACCTCCTGCGCGAGCTCGAGGCGAGTCCGGATTCCTGGCGACACATGCCAGCGACGGCCCGGATCGGGCATGTGCACCTCCAGGTTTCCAGCCTCGAACTGGCCGAGCGCTTCTACGTCGAGCTGCTCGGGTTCGAGGTTACCCAGCGCTCCTACCCCGGGGCGCTCTTCGTCGCTGCCGGCGGCTATCACCATCATCTTGGCCTCAACATCTGGCACAGCCGTCGCGCTGATCCCGCACCGCCAGGATGCCGTGGCCTCGTTCGCTTCGCGGTCGTCGTGCCGGAGCGTGCCGCCTGGGAAACGGTGCTCGAACGCTTGCAGCGAGCCCACCGCCCGATCGAGCGTGGCTTGCAAGGTCCACTCGGCGAGGGAGCCCGCACGCGCGACTACGACGATCTGGAAGTCGAGCTCTGGACGCCGGCCTGAGTGCGCTCACTGCCGGCGGAAATCTGGGCTCGATCCGAGGTCCCGGACGAAGCGAGCGATGAGGCGGATCGCGGCGTCGAGGTCGTCCAGGCTCACTAACTCGTTCGGCGAGTGCATGTAGCGGTTGGGAACCGAGACGAGCCCGCAAGGAATACCGGCCCGCGCCGGCGCGATGGCATCCGCATCGGTCCCGGTCCGGGTCGGAGCAGCGGAGAGCGTGACTGTGATCCCTTCCGCTTCGGCTGCCGCCAACAAGCGCTCGAAGACGAGTGGATGAACCATCGAGCCGCGGTCCAGGACGGGACCCCCGCCGATACGGACGTCGCCGCCGCCCCGCTTGTCGGCATCCGGATGATCGGTCGCGTGCGTCACGTCGATGACGATCGCCACGATCGGTTCCAGCCTAAAGGCGGCTGCCCGCGCACCGAGGAAGCTGATCTCTTCCTGCGTCGCAGCGAGCGCAACGACATCCAGGGGCGGGCGCTCAGCGGCGAGCGCCCGCAGCGCCTCCAGCGCGATGAAGGCACCCATCCGGTTGTCCAGCCCACGCGCCACCAGCCGGCCGTTCCGCAATTCGATGGGCGGTTGCTCGATGACGATCGGGTCACCGACCCGGACGACTTCTCGTGCCTCGTTGCCATCGCGCGCACCGATATCGATCCACAGATCCTTGATTCGGCTTGCACGCCCCTTTTCTTCCTCCGACAGCAGGTGCGCTGGTTTGCGCCCGATGACGCCGAGGATCGGGCCTTGTCTGGTGAGGATGCGGACTCGTTGCCCGGTCAAGATCTGGTCATCCCAGCCGCCGATGGCGCGGAACCAGAGGAATCCCTGGTCGTCGATGTGGGTGACCATGAGTCCGATCTCGTCGATATGGCCTTCGATGAGGACGGTCGGGGTGTCCGCCCTCAAGCGGGCGTAGCTGTTGCCGTTGTGATCGACCCAGACGTCATCGGCGAAGCAGCTGGCTTCCTCGCGCCAGATGCGCGCTGCCGCTTCCTCGAAACCGGAGGGGCTGGGGGCCTCCAGCAACCGCAGCAAGAACGATTTCTGCTCGTCGCGCAGCATCCCTGCCTCCTCAGTTGCCGATACGAACGTCCGTATTGACCTGATGGTGCGGTGGTCGTCCGTTCAACACGTTGCAGACGTTCGTCAAAGCGAGATAGAGTGTCCGCTCGCGTGCCTCCTCGGTCGAGCCGCCGAGGTGCGGCGTCATGACGACATTCTCGAACTCGACGAACGGATTATCGCGAATCGGCTCGACCTCGAAGACGTCCAGACCGGCCCCAGCGATCTGACCGCGGCGCAGAGCCTCGACCAGTGCCGATTGCTTGACGACCGGGCCGCGGGCCAGGTTGATGAGGAAGGCGGTCGGCTTCATGAGCGAGAGGGCTCGCTCGTCGATCAGGTACCGGGTATCCGGAGTGAGCGGGACATGGAGCGAGACGAAGTCCGACTCGCGGAGGAGCTTCTCGAGTGGGACATAGCTGATCTCGTGGGCATTGGCGAACGTGGTATCCCAAACGATATCGTGTGCAAGGACGCGCATCCCGAACCCGCGACCGAGCAGTGCGACCGCGCGGCCAGCCCGACCCAGACCGATGACGCCGAGCGTCTTTCCCCACAACTCTACCCCGAAATAGGGCTCCCAGCGACCCTCGCGCATCAGTCGGTCCGAGCGATGGATCCCACGCGCCAGCGCGAGCATGAGCCCGAAGGCGAGTTCGGCGACCGAATGCTCGTTGGCACCGTGGCAGTTGGCGACGACGATGCCGCGCCGGGTCGCCTCGGCAACGTCGATGTTGTCGAAGCCGACGCCGCTCGTGCTGATCACCTTGAGCCGGTTCGCGTGGGCGAGGACGCGTGCCGTGATCGGCTCGAGTCCCACGACCAAGCCGTCGACGTCACGGACCAACTCGCACAGCTGCTCCTCGTCGACCGGATAGCGAATCTCCTTCTCGACGAAACGGCAACCGCGCTCTTCGAGAAAACGCGCGATCTCCTCGCGCGCCGAGAAATACTTCCACGTCAGAACCAGAACATCCTTCCCCATTGTCGGCTGCTGTTCCCTTCCGCTCATCGGACAGCACTTCCGTCGGCACACCCGCGCTATTCTACGCGAAACGACTCGATTTGACGCTGGCCTCGCTGGGGAGTACGCTTGAGCAAGTTGAGAGAACTGGAGGATTCCAAACTGTGACGCTGGTTCTGAACGTGCTCCTCACATTCCTCTCTGTCATGCAGTTCGCCATCATCGCTCGGGCGATCCTCTCCTGGTTCGATCCAGGAGCTCGCTGGCCGATCTCCCAGATCCTGCTCCAGATCACCGAGCCGATCATCGCACCGATCCGCCGCGTCATGCCCCGCACCGGCTTCATCGATTTCTCGCCGCTCGTCGCCCTGTTGCTGATCTATCTCTTGCGCATGATGCTCGTCAACGCGGTTTCCTGAGCGCATCAGCGCGTCGCTCGGCCGCGATGCGGTCTCCCCCGTAGAGGCCCGGTAACGGACGGTACACGACGTCGCGATAGCCGAAGGCCTGTGGCCCGACCACCGCGAGTGCCTCCGGTGTCCGCAGCAGTGTTGGTGCTGGGATACCGAGGACCACGACGCGCAGGCCGTAGCGAACCACCTCGGTCGTGACTGGTTCGGCTGTCTCCTGATCGACGAGACAGATGAGGTCCGGGACGACCGCGAGGACTTCACCGTCGCGGCGAGCGATCAAGTTCTCGTTCTGGAAATCGATGCGGAGTTCGCTCCCACGGTCCTCGGCGAGCCCCTCGAGCCGAACGACCCCCCGGGCGAACCCGGCGGCTAACCGGCGCTCCACGTCGATCACCTTGCCGCGGAAGAGGACGCACCCACCGGTGACCGCGAGCGCTGCGGCGATCGGGTCATGGTGCTCGCGGCGGGCTCGGAGCACTGCCTCCCCGAGTCGAAGGGCCAACGTCACCGTGTAGGGAATCACGGTCCGGCGCAGGTCCGCCCCGCTCATGGCGGGAAAGGCGAAGCCGGCTGCCCCGCCCATCTGAACGGTGACGGCCCGAGCGTAGCGTTCCAGCGTCACGGCGTCCTGCAGCCAGGGAAAGACGACGAGGTTGTGAAAGATATCGGCCAAGGCCGCCGGTGTCGCGGGGACTCCGTAAATCGCGAAGGTATCCATCTGGAGTTCCGGGAAGGCGCGTCCCATCCCGTCACCGTCCACCACTGGCAGATCAGCGAGGGCCGCGACGGCCATCGGCCGGAGCGCGTTCGCTCCCCCGATCTCCCCCGGAACGAGATGGGTCGCGCGCCGGCCGAGGTGCGCCTCCAGCGCGCGCAAGGCTGCCAGTGGTTCGTCGCCGCGATGGATCCGCTCGATGCCGATCGTCGGTGCACCCATTCCCCCGACCGAGACGACCAAGGCATCGTCTGGAACGTCTTCGGGAGAAACGATGGTGACGCGTCGTCCTTCCCGCAGCAAGCGCCGGACATAGAGCTTGCCGTAATAGGGATTGCCGCCTCCGCCGGTACCTAAGATGCCTGCCCCGATGGTGATGGCCTCCAGCTTCTCCTCGTCCAACTCCCACATCACCTCAGCCTCCTCGGAGATCCCCAACTGCTTTGATGCGGATCCGGACGGCGTTCGAGGGCAGATACGCAATGGGTACTTCTTCGACCTCCACCACGCTCACGGTAGCTGGATCGGCACCAGCGGCGATGGCTGCTCGGCAGGCGTCCGCTCGTGCTGCGGCCAATGCGCTCTCCCGCGTCTGCCCCTCCAGCGAGACGATCCGGTCGACTTCGCCGCTCACCTGGGCGATCGCTGCCCCGATCGCGTTGGCGACTGCCGCGTAGGGTGGCCGGATCACCTCGCTCGCTCCTTCGAGTTGGCCCGGTACGAGGACGCTTCCACCACCGACGACGATGACGGGAACCGGCCCGGCCGAGGTCTTGAGGCTATCGACAAGTTCGGCGAGGCGCTGGTCGATGATCGTGAGAGCTCGTTGGACGACCACAGGAGAGAGATCGGCCACGCGCGTCGGATCACCGAAGCGCGCTCGTCCGGCAGCGACCGCGATATCGCTGGCGGTGAGCGTGTTGCCACCGAAGATGCGGGCTTCCTGCATCAGCCGGAAGCCGACGCTGCGCGGACCGACGCTCCGCCCGTCCGGCGCGACAAGACTACCCCCGCCCAGCCCGATCGACACGACGTCCGGCATGCGAAAGTTGGTGCGGACGCCACCGATCGTGACCGCGAATGATGCCTCGCGAGGGAAGCCGTTGACCAGGGCACCACCATCGGTCGTCGTCCCGCCGACGTCCAGAACGATGGCATCGCGCAGACCGCTGAGGACAGCCGCGCCGCGCATCGAGTTGGTCGGTCCCGACGCGAAGGTGAGGACAGGATAGCGTGTGGCGAAATCGGCTGTCATGAGCGTGCCATCGTTCTGGCTGAGGTAGAGCGGTGCCGTCAGCCCGAGTTCGGCGAGTGCGTCCTGGAACGCCCGGATCGTCCGCTCGGCGAGTGGCACCAGGCAGGCATTGAGGGCAGCGGCATTCTCGCGTTCGAGAAGTCCGAGGCGCCCGATCTCGCGGGAGCGGGTGATGCGGAGTCCTGGCACTCGGCTGGCGAGCAAGTCGGCCACCGCATCCTCGTGGGCAGATGTTGCTGGCGAGAAGACGGCGGTGACCGCCGCGGAACTGATTCCCAGTTCGGCGATCCGTTCGCAGACCTGGTTCAGTGCCGAGTGATCCAGCGGACTGATCTCGCGGCCATCGAACTGGTGTCCGCCGGGAAGGAGCGCGATGAATCCCGCGACGGCATCGCGGAGATCATCGGGCCAATCCTCGAGTGGTGGGATGGATGCGGTCGCTGGAAGACCGAGGCGGAGCACGGCGATGCGGGCGAGTTCCTGCCGCTGCACGACGGCATTGGTGAAGTGGGTTGTCCCGAGCATCACGGCGCGGATCTCGTCCGGGGCGATCCGAGCCTGCGCCAGGACATCGCGTACCACGCGCAAGATGCCGGTGCTCACGTCCGGTGTCGTCGGTTCCTTGGCCCAGGCGAGGACCTCACTGCGGTCCAAAAGGACCGCGTCGGTATTCGTGCCACCGACGTCGATGCCCAATCGCGCCACTGTGTCGTGCCCCCGTTTCTCGAACCGGTGCGAACCAGGTCATGGCCATCACTTCGGCCAGGAGAGCGATCACGCCGAGCATACCGGCATTGATGAGCGTCAGCGCCTCCAGAGAATGCAAAAGCAGACAGCCGACGACGAAGAGCCCCAGGACATAGCCGCGTCGCCGGGCGCGCAGGGGATCGATCTCTTTTCCGGACCGCGTTGCCCAGCGATGTTCGAGCGCGGCACTCAGCACGGTGAAGAGCGTCGAGACGGCGACGAGGAGCGGGAGCAGCAGGATCAAGATCGCGAGTGGACTACGGAGTCGAGACGGATCGACGAAGGTCCAGACGAAGAGCGTCGTCGACCATCCCGCGATCGCCTCGATGCTCAAGAAGGGAACGCGCGTCACGCGTTCGAGCGGCAGGAAGGTGAGGGCTGGCGCCGCCAGAAAAGCGGCCGCCGTGAGCAGGCGAATGGGTGCCCAGAAGTCGGAGATCGTGCCCACATTGCGCGCGACGATCAACCAGATCGCTGCGGCCCAGGCGAGCGGTACCGCGATGAGCCATCCGAAAGCCAGGAGGAACCGGATCAACACGCGCTTCCCTCCCACCGCAGTCTAGCACCGGATGTCCGACCCGAGAGAGTCGGTATACTCGCTCGTGGGAGGCGAGCATGACGCTCGATATCCGCGTCGACGATGTCGTTCGCTTGCGGAAACCGCACCCGTGTGGGGCGACCGATTGGGTGGTCGTCCGGGTGGGAGCTGACATCGGTCTCCGCTGCCTCGGGTGTGGTCGGCGCATCATGCTCCCGCGGCACGAGTTCCGGCGACGACTCAAGGCGTTCGTTTCCCGCTCGGAGAAGCCACCGCTCGTGCTCCCGCCCCGGCCGACTGATGGGTAGCATCGAGACGATCGAACCACGACCGGAAGAGCTGACGGCCCGGCCGGGAGTGTTGCTCCGGCAGCGACCATTCCTCGTTCTCTGGCTCGTCCAGACGCTCTCCCAGACGTCCCAGAACGCGGTCAACTTCGCGTTACTCGTGCTCGTCCAGGGCGTGATCGAGCGTGCAGGCTCGGCTCTGCCGGCGAATACCGCCGTTGGCTTGGCAGTGCTCAGTTTTTCGGTACCGGCGGTGCTCGTCAGCCCTTTGTCCGGCGTTGCCGCTGATCGGTTCGATCGTCGGACGCTCTTGATCGTGACCAATCTCCTGCGCGCGCTCGCGGTGGTTGGGCTGCTCTTCGTCGAAGCGCGCTGGAGCCCGCTCGCCGCGCTCTCCGTGATCTACCTCCTGGCCTTCGCCTTGGGGACAGTGGGGCAGTTTTTCGGTCCTGCGCTCTGGTCGCTCTTGCCGGGTGTCGTTCCCGCTGGGCAGCTGGTGCGTGCCAATGCCCTGTTCAATCTCACCTTCACCGTGTCCCAACTCGCTGGATTTGCGGTGGTTGGCCCGCTGGTCATCAAGCTCGTCGGCGTCCGAGCAGTGCTCGCGGCGACGATTCTGTTCTTCGTGCTGAGCGCGGTCCTCAGCGTCGCGCTGCCGCGCACGCATGGTCACAAGGTCAGTCGTGCGATCGGCTTCCTGGCGCTGCTCGCGGGCGTCTGGCGTGACATGGTCGAGGGAGTGCGCCTTTCGGCGGGGCGTCGCCTGCTGCGCAAGGCGATCGCCTACCTCGCGGTCGCCACCGCGACCTATCTCGTGATCGCGGCGCTCGGGCCGGGGTATGTGACCCGCGTCCTCGGGTTGGCCAAGGAAGACATCGCCTATCTCGTCATACCGGCTGGCCTCGGTGTCGTCCTTGGTACCCTGGTGGTCGATGTGGTGACACGCCGGGTCAGTGCCGAGCGCACAGCTGACCTCGCGCTGCTGATCGGTGGTCTGCTCCTGGCGGCGCTCGCCGTCGTGCCGGATCTCTTCCCAGAGCAGGCGATGGCGCTCGCCGCTGCCATCGTGCTCGCGGCACTGCTCGGGCTGGCCGATGGGCTGGTCCGGGCGCCGGCGCAAGCGCTCCTGCAGTCCGAGGCGCCGGAATATGCGCGTGGGCGTGTTTTGGCGGTCTTCTTCACGGTTTCGAACAGCGTCGCCTTCTTGCCAGTGTTCGGTGCTGGCGCGTTGGCTGATCTCTTCGGGATCACGGCCATCCTACTGGGGACCGGCGTGGTCCTGATGATCGCTGCACTCTGGCAGCTCATCCTCGGGACGCGGCGCGCCTGACTCGAGTTCGCAGTCGCTCGAGTGCTGTACGAAGCTGCTCGCCCAGGACAGCGAGGTTCACCGTCCAGCCGATGCCCCAGGGCATCGGGGTGAATAGGCGCGCGTCCTCGGGGTTCCAGAAGCTCGCGCGCATCCGTTCCAGCGAGGGAGGCCGGAAGTCGTAGGGGATCGGCCCGATCCGGCCCGTCCAGGTCCGTTCCTGGGGTGGGCGGCGCAGCTGGTCATAGACGGCAGCGCCGATCAACCCCCAAACGAGCCATCGCGCGAGTCCACGCAGTGTGCACCGTTTCCGCATCGGTTCGCTCCCTTCCCGCTTTCCCTCGACCAGCTTACCGGCCGCGCCGCCGCGGATCGAGTGCGTCGCGCAGGCCATCACCGAGGAAGTTGAGCGCCATGACGACGCTGAAGATCGCCAAGCCGGGGAAAGTCGCCATCCACCATTGGCTGAAGCGGCGCTGTCCCTCCCGGATCATCGCACCCCACTCGGGCGCGGGAGGAACGGCGCCGAGTCCGATGAAGGAGAGCCCTGCGGTGAGCACGATGGCTGCGCCGACGTCGAGCGTGGCCTTGACCACGAGTGGTGCTTGGGTATTGGGCAAGATGTGGACGAGCAGGAGACGGAGTCGGCTGACCCCGAGCGACTCAGCTGCGGTGACGAACTCCTGTGTCTTGATGGCGAGCACCTGCGCGCGCATCAAGCGTGCGTATTCCGGCCAGAGGACGACGACGATCGCGATGAGCGCGTTCTTGAGTCCTGGTCCGAGCGCTGCGGCGATCGCCATCGCCAGCACGATGGAAGGGAATGCCAGGACCATGTCTGCAATGCGCATGAGGATGACGTCGACCCAGCCCCCGGCATAGCCGGCGACCGCGCCGATGACCGAGCCGATCAGCAAGGCACCAGCGACCGTGAGGAAACCAGCCGGGAGCGAGATCCGTGCCCCGTAGAGCGTTCGCCGGAAGATGTCTCGTCCGAGGTCATCGGTGCCGAACCAGTATGCGGCGCTGGGTGGTTGGAGACGGGCACTGACATCGGTCACCAGTGGGTCGAAGGGAATCACGAACGTGACGGTGAATGCGACGATGATCCAGAAGAGCAAGATCACCAACCCCACCGCGGCACTAGGGCGCCGCAGCAGCGCCCGGAGGATGCGCAAACCAGGTCGGTCCGACCAGCTGCGGGACGTTCCCAAGCGCTCGGCTGGTCGGGCGGTCGTCACCATGCGGTCGCTCCTCAACTGACGCGGATCCGCGGATCGAGCATGCCGTAGAGCACATCGGTCAGGAAGTTGACGACGACGTAGACCACGGCGATGAGCAACGTCACGCCCAGGACGGCCGGAAGATCGAGTTTCATCGCGGCATCGACCGCGTAGCGGCCGATGCCGGGCCAGGCGAAGATGGTCTCGGTCAGCACGGCACCAGCGAGCAAACTCCCGAAGGTCAGTCCGATCACCGTGACGGTTGGGATGAGCGCGTTACGCAATGCGTGGACGAGAATGACCCGCCGTTCGGCTAATCCCTTGGCGCGGGCAGTGCGGATGTAATCAGCACCGAGCACATCGAGAAGCGCCGACCGGGTCATCCGCGCGATGATGCCCATCGCATAACTGCCCAGCACCATGCCGGGAAGCACGAGATGGGAGAGCACGTTGAGAAAGAGGGACCAATCACCAGCCAAGAGGCTATCGATGGTGTAGAAGCCGGTTCGGAAGGGCGGAGCGGTGAGGCGCGGATCGATCCGTCCCGGACCCGGTAACAAGCGAAGATTGGCGTAAAAGAGTTGCAGAGCCAAGAGTCCTAGCCAGAAGACCGGCAGGGAGACTCCGACCAAGGCGACGAGCCTGGCCACGTGGTCGATCCAGCGCTCGTACCAGATAGCCGAGAGCACCCCCAAGGTCAGCCCGAGCGTGACGGCGTAGAGCATCGCGGCCAGCGCCAGTTCGACCGTCGCGGGAAAGCGCTCGCGCAGGTCCTGCATGACGGGACGACGCGAGGTGTACGACTCGCCGAGATCGCCGCGCAGGAGATTGCGCAGGTAGAAGAGATACTGCTCCGGGAGCGAGCGGTCGAGCCCCCATCGCTCCCGGTACATCTGCACCGTCTGCGGATCGTTGGCGGCGCGCTCCGGCAGGATCGCCATGAGCGGATCGGCGGGGATCAGGTGGGAGACCGCGAAGGTGACCAGAGTCACCCCGACGAGGAGCGGCATCGTGACGAGCAGGCGCCGCAGGACGAAACGGCCGAACATGGTCCAGGCTCCTCGGGCGGCTGAAGGGTGCCGATCCTAGCTCTTGCGGACCTTGCTCAGATCGACCCCGATGACCGGATCGAACACGTATCCCTGCACGTTCTTCCCGACCGCGATCTGGGCCTTGGGTTGGTAGAGGCACAGGAAGGGCGCGTCCTGGTTGAGGAGCCGCTGTCCCTCGGCATAGAGGCGAGCTCGTTCTTGCGGGTCGGCCGTCTTGGCGGCGCGCTGGAACAGATCCGCGACTTGCGGATTGTCGTAAGCCACGCGCTTGGCTGCGGCCTCGCCCGGGACACCGAAGGGGATGGCCCAGCCGTGCGGGTCGAGGAAGTCCGGAGTCCAGCCGGAGATCGTGCATTGCAGCTTGCCGGCTCGGTAATCCGCCAGACGCACGTCCGGTGCACGGGGGTCGAGCGTGACGCGGATCCCGACCTTGCGCAGGTCATCGGCGATCTTGCTAGCGAGGACTTCGGAGGACACGCCACCGACCTCGGTCCCGCCACTGCTGAAGGTGAGCGTGAGCTCGAAGCCGTTGGCCAAGCCAGCTTCGGCGAGGAGCTGCTTGGCCCGCTCGGGGTCCGTCCGATAGCGAGCGTCCTCGGCTTCCGCCACTCCCAGGAGACCACTGGGGATCACCGAGGGCGGGCGGACCGCTGCACCGCGCAGGAGTTGCTGGATGATCCCGTCGTAGTCGATGGCGTAGGCGATCGCTTGCCGCACGCGCCGATCGGCCAGCTCCTTGCCGACTGCCGGACTGGTGTGCATGGCGAAGTATTCGGTGTCGAGGGTGTCACCGCGTACGATCTGGGCAGTTCCCGCGCGCTCGACCTCGGCAATGAGGTCAGCGTCCAGATTGTGGGCAGCGTCGACGTCGCCGCGCTCGAGCAACTGTCGCTGGGCGGTGGGATCGGGTATGTGCCGGATGATGACGCGCTCGAGCGGAGCTGGTGAACCCCAGTAGTTGGGGTTGCGCTCCATGACGATCTCTTGTTCTTTGACCCAGCCCTTGAGGACGAAGGGACCGGAGCCAGCCGAGTTCTGGTTGAGCCATTCGGTGGCCTTGTCGGTCTTGTCCGCTCCCGGCTGGTCCGTTCCGCCCTGCTGCTTGACGACCTGGGAGTCGAGGACGGAGAAGTTCGGCGAGACGAGCATAGCCAAGAACGCGGCGTTGGGTTCGGTCAAGGTGATGCGGACGGTGCGCTCGTCGGGCGTTTCCATCGTCTGGATGATGTCAGCCAGCCAGGAGGGGTTGTCCTTCAGCTCGCGCAACCGGTTGAAGCTGAAGACGACGTCGGCCGATGTCACGGGATTCCCGGACGCGAAGCGGGGACCTGCGCGCAGGGTGAAGGTATAGGTCGTGACGTCCTGGCTGATATCGACCTTCTCGGCCAGCTGGAACTGGACAGTGCGGATGTCCGGTGGCTGGATGGTGACCAAGCGCTCGTAACACGCGCCCATGACGATCGGTGAGGTGAGCTCGTACTGGCGCGAGGGGTCGAGCGTGATCGTATCGGTGAGACGTGCGATGACGAAGGTGCCGCTGCCGGCTGGTGCCGGGGAGGCGGCAGCAGCTGGCGTCTGCGCCGGGGCCGGTCCGGGTGGCGTCGCGGCTGGCGCCGGAGTCGGTGTCGCCTCCTGGCGTGCGCAGGCCGTCAGGAGACCCAGGCCGGCGATTCCCGCCCCGAGGGCGGTGAGCCGGAGAAAACGGCGCCGCTGCATGGCGCGATTCAGCCACCTCTCTGCTCGCTGTTCGGCCATGGTCTGTCTCCTCCTCGTCGCCTCGTTGCGATTACCCATCGAAGTGTGATCCTCGAGAACGAGTGGCGTCAAGCGAGCGAGTCGCCGCTGCACTCATGGCTATGCTGCTGGGGCCTCCAGCCCGCGTGCGCGCCGCGGTCAGGAGCACGCGGTTCGGCCATGTGGCGGGAGTTGAGCCGGTCCGAGCGAGCACTGAGGCTCGTTCGCTGTCCACCTGCCCATCGAGCGGGCGCGAGACTGTGCAGTGCACGGGGTCGCTTTGCGGCAACCGGCTCGCAGCGCGAGCGAGAGACCTTACGACGCGTCGCGCGCAGCAGCGAGGGCTGCCTGCCCCAGACTGATCCCGCCGTCGTTGGGCGGAACCATCCGGTTCACCCAGACCGTCGTCTGGCCGAGAAGCTGCTGCACGCGCGTCAGGAGCAGCATGTTTTGGAAAACTCCTCCTGAGAGGACGACGTGGCGTATCCCGTAGGCTTCTCGGCAATACGCAGCCACCGAGCAGATCGCGTGGGCGACCGCCTCGTGGAAGGCGCGAGCGATGGCAGCGATGTCGCGCCCGCGCTGGCGATCGCGAATGACTGCCGCGAGGAGCGGCCGGAAGTCAAGTTCGTGGTTGACGAACGGGAAGGGGTACGGGGCGACCTCACCCGCCTGGCGGGCCAGATGCTCCAACCAGATCGCTGCCTGCCCCTCGAAGGTGATCGGTCGCGTGAAGCCACAGAGAGCGGCAACCGTGTCGAAGAGTCGCCCCATTGACGTCGTGGGGTGGCAGCGCACCCGGCGTCGCAGTACTGTGCAGGCCTCGTCGTACCGCTTCGGGAACGCGAAGGGGGAGGCGTGCAGATCGGGAAGCTCGGGGAGCATGGCCAAGAATCCGGCCGCTGCTTGCACGGGCCATCGTGCGGCTGCATCTCCACCAGGCAGGAGCACTGGCCGCAGCGATGCCACACGCCGCAGCCCGCCGACCAGGCTTCCCACGAAGACCTCGCCACCCCAGATACTGCTGTCGTCGCCGTATCCAGTACCATCGAAGGCGAAGCCGACTACGGAATCGTCCCAGCATTCATGCTCAGCCAGAACGCTGGCGATATGGGCGCGGTGGTGCTGCACCGCGACGTGCGTGCCGGGCAACTCCTGTGCCAGTCGAGTGGAGACATACTCCGGGTGCGCATCGTGGACGATCAGCGCCTCATCGAGGTTGACCTCGTACATGGCGCAAAGGTCGCGGATGGTGGTCGAAAATGCCTCGACGACCGGCCAATGCTCGAGGTCACCGATGTGCTGGCTCACGAATGCCTGGCCAGCGACGACGAGCGTTACCGTGTTCTTGAGGTCTGCACCGACAGCGAGGATCGGTCGCGTGGTCGGGAGTGTGGCGACGACGGCTGGTGCAAGGCCGCGCGCACGGCGAACCAGGATGGATCCGCTCGGACCGTGGCGTATAACCGAGTCGTCTATCCTTCGGGCGATCGGCCGCTCTCCAACCAGGAACGCGTCGGCGATACCGCTCAGACGAGCGAACGCGTCGTCGTCGCAGAAGGCGATCGGCTCGTCTGAGCGGTTCGCGCTGGTCATGACGAGAACAGCGGGAGCACCGAAGGCAAAGAGCAAGTAGTGCAAGGGAGCGTACGGCAGCATGATTCCAAAGTCGCGATTCTCGGGCGCAACACCTGGCAGCTCGATCCTGGCCGGCAGAAGGAGGATGGGGCGAGCTGGACTCCCGAGGAGGGCGCTGGCTGCGTCGTCCAGCTCGACGAGCTGGGCCGCGGTATCGAGATCTCGAACCATCAAGGCGAACGGTTTCTCCTTGCGGAACTTCCGCTCGCGGAGCGCCCAGACCGCAGCGGCATTCCGTGCGTCACACGCTAGGTGGTAGCCGCCGATCCCTTTCACAGCGAGAATTTTCCCAGCAACCAACCAGCTAGCCGCCAGACGAACGGCATCCTCTCCTCGGGCGACGAGCTGGCCCGTTGCTGTGCACAGTTGGTACTGCGGTCCACAGAGCGGGCAGGCGATCGGCTGGGCGTGGAAGCGCCGATCTCCAGGATCGTGGTATTCCCGGTCACAATCAGGGCAGAGGGACCAATCCTTCATGGTCGTGCGTGGCCGGTCATAGGGTAAGGAGAGGATGATACTGTAGCGGGGCCCGCAGTTCGTGCAATTGATATACGGGTAGTGGAAGCGCCGATCGGCTGGGTCGAACAGCTCGCGCAGGCACGCGTCGCATGTCGCTAGGTCAGGCGACACGCGAGTCGTCGGTCGGTCACCTTGGGCGCTCTCGCGGATCGTGAACTGTGCGAAGCCGATCGGCCGAGTCTGCTGGACACTCAGGCTCGCGATGCGGGCGGCTGGCGGTGGGTTGGACTCCAGCTCGGACAGGAAGGTCGCGAGCGCGGGCTCGGGTCCCTCGACTACGATCTCGACGCCCTGTTCCGTATTGAGCACCCATCCCCCTAACCCGAGCCTCGTCGCCAGGCGATAGACGAAGGGCCGGAAGCCGACTCCCTGGACGACACCGGTGACACGAATGGACCAGGCCAGGATGCGTGATCTTTCAGATCGTGCAGCCACGACCCTGCCACCCGATCAAGACTACCCGGCCATCCTCGACCAGGACCGGGATCGTTCGCCTGCCACCCGTGAGTTGGAGGAGACGCTGGCGTGCATCGACGTCGGCATCGACGTCGTATTCGATGAACGCGACTCCTCGCCACTCCAGTGACGACCGTAATTCGGCAGTGTACGGACACCAGCGCGTTCCGTATAGCTCAAGCCGTCCCATAGAGCGTGACCTCCAACGCCTCGCGCAGAACATGGTACGCCGAGGCCTGGGCTTCCTGGATGCGCGGAATGTAGTCGCAATGAACGACGATCGCGTGGTCGACGAGCTGCCGCCGCAGAATCTCGCCGCCGTCGTAGCCGAGCAAGCCGACCGTCAAGAGACCTCGCTTCCGGGCCTCCTCCAGCGCCATGATCACGTTCGTCGATCCTCCACTGGTCGAGAAGCCGATCACCACGTCGTGAGCCTGCGCATGCGGAATCAGCTGGCGCAGGAACATCACCTCCTGGCCCACATCGTTGGCAATCGCTGTCAAGTTGGCTGGCTCGAGAGCCAGCGAGATGGCCGGGAGAGAGTGGTATCCTGCCGGCGGCATGACGCAGTCCACGGCCAGGTCATTGGCGTCGGTCGCCGAGCCACCATTCCCGAGGCAGATCAGCTTGCCGCCCCGCTCCAGGCGTTGGGCGATCGCGACCGCCGTATCGGCGATCACTCCGGCCTGTTCCCTGGCGAGTTCCGCGCGCAATCGCTCAACCTCCTCCGCCTTGGCTATGATCGAGCCTGCGACCTCCGGCTCGACCGCTCGCAGGTCGACTGGCGTTCCACCGAGGAACGGGTAAAACGCCGCCAGTTCACCGACCTCGTACCCCGCAAGCTGCCGGTGCTCGAAGAAGACGTGCACCGTCTCCCACAGGGTGTGGTAGAGCACCTCGAGGAGTTCCTGGTGAATGAACGGGTCAGCGGTCGGGGTCTCGACCGCATAGTCCGCGCTCTCTCCTTTTCCGGGAAGGGCGAGGGTCAGTGCGCCGCGGGAACGCAAAACGGCCAAAATGCGCTGAACAAGCGGATCTCCTTCCGGGGAGCCGAACCCCATGACGATGTCCTGCGGTTGTAGGATCGCTGTACTCCATTCGGCGAAGGAGAGGCTCAGGTCCAGCGCTGGCAAGGCGCGCTTGCCGACGATGACTGGGTGGATGAACTCGACCGACACGTGTTGCGCGTCGGTTGCATACGGACCTCGACCGAACGCGAGCAGGCGTCCGCCGGCGAGAAACCGCTCTGCCATCTCGCGGCAAATCGCTGCGAGGCGCTCAGCCTCGCACGGAAAGAACGCACGCGAGAGCGTATTCCGCTCGAGCAGCCGGTCATGGACGAACCTCGAGAGCGGCTGGCCCATCGCGTCCCTCCTCAGGAGCGCTGCGAACTAGCAGATGCGTGGCAGTGGGTCACCGACCAGCATGTCAACGACGCGCCGGCCTCCGTAAGCAGTGGTTACGGTGACGACACCCGGTGGGTGTGTCTCGATGGTTCCGATGCAGGCAGCATCCTGACCTCCAGGTACGCTGCGCAGCGCGGCGAGCGCTGCGTCGGCCCACTCTGGTGCCACGACCACCAGGAGCTGCCCCTCGTTGGCGATATGGAGGGGGTCGAGTCCGAGGACTTCGCAGGCACCACGGACTGCATCACGGACAGGTATAGCTTCTTCCTCGAGAACGACCGCCAAACCAGTGTCGCGCGCCAGCTCATTGAGGGCTGTTGCCACGCCGCCTCGTGTGGGATCGCGCATCCAGCGGAGACCAGGAGCCGCTGTGGCGGTGAGCGCATCGACGAATGGTGTGAGGGGGCGCGTATCGGAGACTAGATCAGCCTCCAGATCCAGCTCCCCGCGAGCCAGGAGCACCGTGATGCCGTGATCCCCAATGGGGCCGGAGACGAGCACCCGGTCGCCGGGTTGGACGAAGCCCGATCCGAGGCGGAGCCGGGGATCGACGAACCCGAGGCCAGTGGTGACGATGTACAGCCCATCAGCCTTGCCGTGCTCCACGACCTTGGTATCGCCGGTCACCACCGGAACTCCGGCACGCGCTGCTGCTGCCGCCAGTGCCTCGACCTCAGCACGGAGAACGTCGCTAGAGAGTCCAGCCTCCACGATGAACGCAGCTGCCAGGGCGAGCGGGCGGGCGCCGCTGACCGCGAGGTCATTGATCGTTCCGTTAACCGCGAGCTCACCGATGGAGCCGCCGGGAAAGCGGAGGGGGCGCACCACGAAGGCATCCGTCGTCAGCGCCAGTGTACCGTGGCCGGTCGCGAGCAGGGCGGCATCATGCAACTCGGCGAGCATCGGATTCATGAGCAGCGGCAGGAAAAGTCCCTCGATGAGCCGTCGGCTTGCCTTGCCACCTGCTCCATGGGCAAGCTCGATGGTCGAGTCGTGAAAGGGAAGACCGACGATCGTCGCACGCATCGCTACGCACTCCTCGTCGCCGAGAGCCGGTGGACGTAGTGATAGTAGGCTGCACACGCGCCCTCGTTGGAGACCATCAGGGCACCGATAGGATGCTCTGGAGTGCACTCTCGACCGAACAGCTTGCATTGTGGCGGCTTCAGCACCCCTTTGAGCACCTCACCGCACTGGGCTGCCTTGGGATCGGTAACCCGGATCCCGGGGATGTCGAACCGCACCTCTGCGTCCCAGTCGGCGTAGGCTGGTGCGATCTTGAAGGCTGATTGCGAGATGAAGCCCAGCCCGCGCCACTCGAAGTACGGTCGGAGCTCGAAGACTTCAGCCATCGCCTTGAGTGCTGCTGGGTTCCCGTTCCAGGGGACGACGCGCCGGTACTGGTTTTCGACTTCGGCTCGCCCTTCTCGCAGCTGGCGCAAGATCATGAGGATCGCCTGGAGGAGGTCGAGCGGCTCGAAGCCGGAGACGACTAAGGGTTTCCCGTAGTCGCGCGCCACGAACAGGTACGGGCGACAGCCGATCACGGTGGAGACGTGTCCTGGACCGATGAACCCGTCCAAGCGCATATCGGGGGAATCGAGAATCGCGCGGATGGCAGGGACGATGAGAACGTGGTTACAGAACACCGAGAAGTTCCGGATCCCCAGCTGCTTGGCGCGCATGAGCGTGAGTGCCGTCGATGGTGCTGTGGTCTCGAAGCCGATCGCAAAGAAGACCACGTGCTTTTGCGGATTGGCCTGGGCGAGCTTCAAGGCATCCAGCGGGGAGTAGACCATGCGGACATCCGCGCCACGGGCCTGGTACTCGAGCGGTGTTCCCTTGCGTCCGGGCACGCGCATCATGTCGCCGAAGGCGGCGAAGATCACGTTCGGCTGCTCAGCCAGCGCCAGGCCATCGTCGATCCGGCCCATCGGCAACACGCAGACTGGGCAACCGGGCCCGTGCACCAGCTCGATCATAGGCGGAAGAAGCTCAGGCAGGCCGTGGCGATAAATCGCGTGGGTATGCCCGCCGCAGACTTCCATGATCCGATAGTGCCGCTCTGGGTCGACCGCCCGCCAAATCTCTGCTGCCACTGCTCGGATGAGCTTTGGGTCGCGGAGTTCGTCAACGTATCGCATCATCGCCTCCAACGCGCACGAGTGCGACTCCGAGGTGCACGAGCAGCACGTCCCCTGGCATCACATCGGGGACGAAGTCGAGAGCAACGATCGCTCTCTGGCCCACGCGATCTTCGCACACCGCTTGGTTTCCCTCCACTGCCACGACCACGACAGGGACAGCGAGGTCACCACAGGTGACACAGCCGTCCCGATCGAGGGTACAGCTTCCGTAGTGCCAAAGTTCAGGATGAACGTCAGTCTGACGCATCGAAGATATATCCTTGCACTTCTTCCATCGCTTGCGCGTCTTCGCCGAGTGCTTCCAGGAGACGGAGCTGGGCTGCCGCTTCCGCCTCGCTCACTTTGCTCAGGGCGAAGCCGACATGGATCAGGACCCAATCCCCAGCTTGCAGGCCGTCGTCCCACACGAGTTCGACGTTGATCCGCCGCCGGACCCCGAGCACGTTCACGAGCGCGACACGCGAGTCCGTATCGAGGTCAATCACCTGCCCCGGAATCGCGAGACACACGGTCAGCTCCCTTCTTCGCTCCCCACTGCGTCAACTGAAGCGCTCGCTGCTGCTGGAGCCAGTCCAACCAGGCCCCGAGGCCGACCCCGGTGCGTGCCGACACCGTGAGGATCGCTACTCGCGCATTCACCCGTCGCACTGCCTCCGTGAAGCGCTCCTCGTCGAAGGCGAGGAGCGGTGCCAAGTCCCACTTCGTCAGCAGGATGAGGTCAGCCTGGTGGACGAGGGGCGGATACTTTTCCGGTTTGTCTTCTCCCTCAGTCACGGCGAAAAGGACGACTCGAGCCGCTTCCCCGAGATCGAACGCTGCGGGGCAAACGAGATTGCCCACATTCTCGATGAACAGGTACTCGAGCTCATCGAGGTTCCAACCGTCGAGCGCTGCCTGGATCATCGCTGCCTCAAGATGGCACGTTGTGCCGGTCGTGATCTGGCGGACACGCCCACCTGCCTGGGCGAGACGCCGCGCATCGTTGTCCGTCGCGAGGTCACCGACGATGACTCCGACGTGGCTTCCTCCGCCGAGTGCCTGCACGGTCGCTTCGAGAAGCGTCGTCTTTCCAGCACCCGGACTCGACGCGAGGTTGACCACGAAGGTGCCAGCTCGGAGGAACCGCCAGCGCAACTCCGAAGCCTGCGCGTCGTTGCGGGCGAGAAGCCGTTGCTCGAAGCGAATCAGGCGTTCATCCACGACGCACCTCCGCAGCGACCAGCTCGAGCTCCCGGCCTCCTACGACCGTCAGGGCTGCTGCGCCGCACGCTGGGCAGGCAGGTGGTAGCCAGCTTATCCAGGAGCCGAGGCCATCTCGGTTGTCCATGACATCTGCACCGCTCAAGTTCGTCTCCTGGCCGCACTCCTCACAGCGGAGGACGATCGGCGGGACCTGGATAGCGAGGATCGCACCTTCCGCTATCGTGCCGACCGCCGCGATCTCGAAGGCTGACCGAAGCGCTGGCTCGATCACGCCAGAAAGAGGACCGATCTTCAGGTGGATGACCTCTATCCGCACGTCAGGATGCGTACCCAAGGATTCGGTCAGCGCATCGATCAGGCTGAGTGCGACAGAGAGTTCGTGCATCCTTCCTTTCCGTCCTCACCGCCGAGGCGTGAGTATGCGCAGCAGCGCATCCTTGGCCAGGTCACCCGCCAGCCCGAGCAGCCAGCTCTGCTTCCCCAGCCGCTCGGCTACCAGGGAAGCCGCGACGCGGGAGAGGTCCCGAACGAGGCCCGACTGCGCGAGCGCGCGCAGCGCGCTGACTGTCTGGTCCATTCCGACTTGACCCTGGCGTGCTCCGATGACATAGCCGACGACGAACGCGGCGATGACGTCCATCTCTTCATCCCCCTCCCTCAGCTGTGCTCATGACCACGCAGCTCGACACGCATGGGACCGCCCTCACATTTCCCGAATACGCAGGTATCGCTCGAGATCAGGGAGCGACTGGACAATGAGCACGGCAATCGCCACCAGAAAGAACCACCTCACCAGTCGTCCCAACATGATGAACCTCCTTTCTCTTCGACAGACGTGCCGACGAGTTCTGCCAACTGCTCGAGCACGAGCTGAACCGCCTGGTCGACTGCTGCGGCAACTGGCGGTGTCAGCTCCATTCCTTCTTCGACCGATCCTGGCTCGCAGCCGATCAATCGGACTCGGACGGTGCGGCCGCGCAGTGCAGACAGAGCGAGCAGCGCCCGGTCCGGCGTCAGGGCATGTGGGTCGAGGAGCATCGCTTCCCCGACTAGGTCGGGCGATTGCGGTTCCAAGTCGAGGACATAGAGCGTTCCCGGCGGACCGCCACGTGAGGTCGCGTCCACCAGGAGAATCGCATCGTAGTCGTTGAGAAGTTCATAGACCAGGTGCACGCTCCTGATTCCAAAGTCGATTGCCGTCACCCAGGGAGGAAGCGACTCGCGCTGCAAACGTTGCAGCACCGCCGAGCCGAACCCGTCATCGCGCAAAAAGATATTCCCGATCCCGGCAATCAAGGCCCGTGGCATTCCCGCTCTCCCGACAGAAACTCGAGCTCATCCAGGGTGAAATAGCGAAACCGTCCCCACGCGCGGAGAAGGTCCGCATCAGGGTCATCGGCGAGCGTAACTCCGAAATAGGTCGTGCCGGTGATGTCGGTGCGCACCTCCTCGATGATCGCCTCCTTGCCATCGAGAAAAAAGTCCTGGATATCACCTCGGCCGAGTTTGGGACGCAGCCGAACTCGTTGACCCCGCAGCATGCCCTTCGGGTGTTGTGCAGTGGTCGTGTCCAGCGAGCGCAGGGACCGGATGGCCCCGTGCAGTTGCTGCAGCGCAGCGGGAGCCAGCGCCTCGAGGTGGTCGAGCAGCTCCGCGATCCGGGGGTCGGTGGCTCGTGCCTCGCGCTTCTCTTCCTCGGTCAGTAGGAGAGTCCGTTGGATGAGCAGCTCGTCGATCTCCGTCCCATCGTAGAGGAGACGCGGGCTCTCCGGGGCGATCCGAGGGTAGTCCTCGAGGATGATCGGGGCAGCGAGGAGCATCCTCCGCTCACCGGGCTCGCCCACCAGGACCGGCCAGAGCCCTTGGCTGCGACAACGCTCTGCCGTCGCTTTGAGCGGTGGCGGCGGATCGATCATCGAGATGAAGGAGCCATCGGTGACACCGAGCAACAGGTGTGTCCCGACGAATGCAAAGCGGACCGCCTCAGCGCGGACCGGCTCGGCATCGTGCGGCCACGGCGTCTGGTTCTCGATCCGGATCTGGATGACACTCGCTCCTGGATGCAGCGCGGTTGCCTGGAGAGCGAGGACACCGGAGAGCGGCTCACGGCGACGGAGGACACGGCCCGTCACCGTGCCGCTCTCATCGGTCAGCATCATCGTGTCCCTTGTCCCATCGAGCTGAAAGGGGACACGGCACTCGGCCGACAGAAGATCCTGCAGCTGTCCCTCCCAACATACGAGACGCTCGACGCCTTCGTCCCAGGTGACGTGCAAGACATCCCCGACCTGAAGTGCCGGAACCGGCAGGAAAGACCCATCGCGCGTGCGCGCCTCGACCTGGCGGCTTTCCAGCTGCAAGAAACGTGCCATGATACACAAGTGTGCGGTCGGATCGCCTTCGACGATGGACTCGGCGTGCAATGCCCACTGCTCGCCAATGGCCTGCCGCGCATAGCCGGGGGGAAACACCACCCCGAACTGCCAGCGGTAGCGATTCTTGCGAGCCGAGGCGCGGTACGGATAGAGCGCGTAGCCCTCGTACAGAACCGCGTCGGCAATCGCCATGGCCCGCGAAAAGTCGATCACGCTCATGTCTCACCCCGTTCGGCTGCGGCCAGGAGTGCTGCCATCACGCTTTCCCAGGTAGGAAGTCCCCGGCTCGCCTTGAAGCGTTGGAGCGCTGCGATCGTCTCTCGCGAGAGCCGGATCCAGCCACTGTCCGGGAAGTACGCATCCAGCATCGCCTGCCAGACCTGTACAGGGAGGCGATACTGTGTCTCGCTTTCCCAGGACAACAACTCCGCCGTGATCCCCTGCGATCCGTTGAGAAAAGCGGAGCCACTGAAGAGAAGGAGGAAAGGAATCTCTCCCTGCTCGAGCACGGTGCAGAACCTGCTGGCAGCGACCTCGAAGTCGTAGGTACAGGTTACCGGCATCTCGACTTCCGTGCAGCCGCTGAAGCGAGGGACCACACAGGTAACGGAAGCGAACGGGAAGGGGCGGAGCGTCTGGTGCCACCGTCGTGGCTCGTCGAAGAGGTCGCGCAGCGCAAGGCGCTCCGTGTCCGTATAGCGGCGGAAGCGCGGATCGATCTGGATCTGGCAGCGGAGGAGCATCCCTTCGACCGTCGCTCCCGTCTCTTCCGCGATCGCTAAGCGGAAGACGAGCGTCGGCACGGCGGCGTACGGTTCCGGTCGGACATCGAGGCAGTGGAAGCGGAATCTGGCCATGCGGCTTACTCCTCACACCGAGAGTGGAGACGGTCGAAAAACTCCTCCAACAGCGCGTCGAGGTCGGTCCGGTTCGAGGGCAGGCGGAGCCGGGCGACAAGCTCATAGCAGACGTCGATCGGGACGAGAAAGGTGACTGCGCCGACGGCGCGGCGCCAGCAGAGGAGGGCCTCGACGTCAGGTTGCAGGAGCGAGCGGAGCGCTGAGACAATGGGTACGCCGTCAGGTAGGAACGACTCGGCCAGCCCCTGAGGGCTGGGATAGCAGACCGTGATCCGTCCGGTTCCGGAGTGGAGAAAGGCGAAGGCGAGCTGAACTGGGCCACAGATGACCCCCGTCCACTCCTGGACCAGTGTGGAATCGCGCACCGCTCGATAGCGCTGCGGGACAGCACAGAATCGCCCGCGCCCAGCGCCTCGTGGCAGGAACAGGAGGTAGCAGGCACGGCAGGCGCACCGCAACCGCCGGTCGAGGAGTCCGAGCACGTGGCCATGCTCCGGGCCGAGGGTCTCACCACAGAAGTCACAGGATTCCCCATCGCTGATCGCTCGGACCCGTCGACGCACCGCGCGGATCAGCGCGAGGGCGGCTTCCGTCTCATCCGGTTGCGCAGTTCGTCGTTCCTCGGCCATCACCCCGCTTCCTCTCATCGGGTGTCCCTGCGGGAGGCAACCCGAGAGGCAACGACCGGTGGGCAGAGCAGCTCTCCCGGTTCCCAAGCTGGAGAGCTGTTCTTAGATCTCTGGCAACATTGTCGGCGAATGGACCTGCTTGATCACCTTCCCGTTGCCCAGGTACATATGCACGCCGCAGGGGAGGCAGGGATCGAAGCTGCGCACCGTGCGCATGATGTCGATCCCCTTGAAGTTGTCCGGTCCGTTCTCCTCGAAGATCGGCGTATTCTGGACCGCGTCCTCATAGGGGCCGGGGGTGCCGTAGATATCCCGCGGGTTGGCGTTCCAGGGCGTGGGTGGCCACGGCTGGTAGTTCGCGATCTTCCCGTCGCGGATCACCATATGGTGGGAGAGAACTCCGCGCACCGCCTCGGTCCAACCGCAGCTGATCGCCTCCTTGGGGACCTCGAAGGGAGTCCAGACCTGCGTGTTGCCGCGCCGCAGCTCGTCTAGTGCCTTCTCGACGAAGTAGAGCGCTGCTGCCGCGGCGTACGCCTGGAAGTAGGTGCGTGCGCGGTCACGCTCGATCGTGTTGCTCCACTGGGGGATCTTCCACTCGAAGGTCATCTCCGGCATCGTTGCCGTCTTCGGCAGGTTGATGATGACACTGGAGCCGGTGGCCTTGATGTAGCCGATGTCGACGAGCCCGGAAAGGGCCGTGGACCACAAGCGGGCGATCGGTCCCCCGCCGGTATCGAGCGCGAGGTAGTTCTCGCCATCGAACCAGCGCGGTGACATCACCCACGAGTACTTGTCGCTGAAGTCCCGCTTCTGTGGCTTGGGAATCGTGTGGACGTTCCACGGATGACGGCGGTCCACCGGGTTGCCGAGCGGGTCGCGGGTGACGAACATCTCCTGATCTTCCCAGTCCTCGTAGTACGAGCTCCCGAGGAGGATGCGGATGCCGAGGTTGATCTGCACGAGATCGTTTGTCACCAGCTTGCCATCGACGATCACTCCGGGGGTGACGAACATGCGGCGGCCCCACTCGGTCATATGCTCGTACTTGAAGTCACAGTACTCCGGGTCGTTGAAGGCTCCCCAGCAACCGAGCAGGATGCGGCGCCGGCCGACCTCTTCGTACCCAGGCAGGGCCTGGTAGAAGAAGTCGAAGAGGTCGTCATGCAACGGAACGGCCTTCTTCATGAACTCGATGTAGCGCATCAAGCGGGTCAGGTAATCCGTGAAGAGTTGGACTGTCGGCACCGTCCCCACACCGCCGGGGTAGAGCGTCGAGGGATGGACATGGCGGCCTTCCATGAGACAGAACATCTCGCGCGTCATCCGGCTCATCTGCAGGGCCTGGCGGTAGAACTCGCCTTCGAGCGGATTTAGCGCGCGCATGATGTCGGCGATGGTGCGGTAGCCGTGAAGATGTGCGTGGGGTGCCGCGGTTTGCTGTGCCTTCTCCCAGACGCTCGGATTGGTCTCCCGCACCATCCGCTCGCAGAAATCGACCCCGACCAGGTTTTCCTGGAAGATATTGTGGTCGAACATATACTCTGCGGCTTCGCCGAGATTGATGATCCACTCCCCGAGCGGTGGTGGCGCGACACCATAGGCCATGTTCTGGTTATAGACCGAGCAGGTCGCATGGTTATCGCCACAGATCCCACAGATCCGGCTCGTAATGAAGTGAGCGTCGCGCGGGTCCTTCCCCCGCATGAAGACGCTGTAGCCGCGGAAGATGGAGGAGGTGCTATAGCACTCGACCACGCGGCGCTGCTTGAAGTCGATCTTCGTGTAGATCCCGAGACTGCCCACGATGCGGGTGATCGGGTCCCAGGACATCTCGACGAGTTCTCGGGTCGTGCCTGCCTCTGCCATCGGTCCGCTCCTTCCCTGTCAAGCCTGAGGTGCCGGCTGCCTAGTCATAGCGAGTCTTCTCGTACCCGGTGGCCAGCTCGCTCCCCTTGCGGCGCCACTTCGGCTCCTTATCGACGGTCTGTAAGGTGATCTGCCGGAGACCGCGGATCACGGTACCGTAGACTTGGCTCAGCGTCCCGGACACGACGCTACCCGGTGGGGCATCCATGAAGGGCATGAACTTGTCGGGGAACCCCGGCATGGTGCAGGCGATGCAGATACCGCCCACGTTCGGACAACCCCCGATCCCGTTGATCCAGCCACGCTTCGGCACGTTGCACTTCACCACCGGACCCCAACAGCCGAGCTTCACCAGGCACTTCGGCGAGCCATACTCGGTGGCGAAGTCTCCTTCCTCGTAGTAACCCGCTCGGTCACAGCCCTGGTGGACCGTCGCGCCGAAGAGCCACTTGGGACGGAGTGCCTCGTCGAGCGGGATCATGGGAGCGCGTCCAGCTGCTTGGTAGAGGAGATAGAGGAGCGTCTCGGCCATGTTGTCAGGGTGGATCGGGCATCCCGGCACACAGACGACCGGGATGCCAGCCTTGGAGCGCCAGTTCCAGCCGAGATAGTCGGGGACGCCCATCGCTCCGGTCGGGTTGCCGGCCATGGCGTGGATGCCGCCATAGGTCGCGCAGGTCCCAGCGGCCACGACCGCCCAGGCCTTCGGTGCCAGCCGGTCGAGCCACTCGCTCGTCGTGATCGGTTGTCCGGTGGCGGGGTCATTGCCGAAGCCGCACCAGTATCCCTCGCGCTTCACTGCCTCGTTGGGAATGGAGCCTTCCACGACGAGGATGAAGGGCTCGAGCTCGCCGCGCTCGGCCCGGAAGAACCAGGAGAGGAAGTCCTCGCCCGTTGCGTAGTCGATCAGAGGCCAGTGGAGATGCACGCGTGGCAACCCGGGCAGGGCACCAAGCGCGATCTCCTCGATCGTCGGCTGGGTCGCCGCTGTGAGGGCCACGGAGTCACCGTCGCAACTCAGCCCGGCGTTGATCCAGAGAATGTGAACCTCCGGCACACTTTCCGTCATGCGGGCAGTCATGAGGCACCTCCCTTATTGGACCGATGGTGGTCTGGTTGCCTGATATGATATCAGTCACATTCCTGCTTGTCAATCGGGATGCCACAGCGGTGAGCCTCGTTCGGCGGTGGATGCGCCCTGCCTAGCCGCTCTCCCCGCCGCATGGGCGGGATCGTCGCTGGCTGCCGTGCTGGTGCACGGATGGCCTGCCGCCCATGTGGATGGGCCAGGCGTCCCCTCTTGCGAGCAACGAAGTCGCGTGTGCCTGTGCCGGTCCGTGCTGGCGGATAGGTGGCCTTCGCTTGCTCGGTTCGGAGCCTGCGCGGGTGGGCTGGGCGGCGTTGCCTGCTGCGTTCTCGTCCCGCAAGGCTGGTGCATGCACGGAGAAGGACGAGCAGCGATTTCCCGCTCTCGTCGATGGACGGGGTGCGAGCGCGGCGACGGAGTGCAATCCTCCTTTGCGGAAAGTGCCTGGCGGGGATGCGCGGGGAAGGGTAAGCCGGTGCAGCGCCGCTGAATGGTGCTGGCTCCCTTCCCTGGCGTCGGTTAGCTGTCGCGACACTCCACCTTGCTTGCGGTGCCCCTGCGCCCGTGCGCTCCGACCGCCATTTGGCTGGGATGAGCTGAGCGGGGTATCCTTACAAGCGGGCAGTCCCCCACTCGACGGTCGTCCGCCGATCCGCGTGACGACCTCGTACATTACCAAACGATGCATCGAGGAGAGGCGCAGCGATGGAGATCGTATTGGTGGTCGCTGCGGCGATCGTGGCAGCGATCGCTGCGGCAGTCGGAACGTATCTGTACTTGCAGCGGGCAGCGCGCTCGCGCCTGCGAGCGACGGGAGACGAGGTGCGGCGACTCCTCGAGGAGGCCGAGGCACGGCAGCGCGAAATCCTGTTGGAAGCCAAGGATGCGGCCCTCAAGTTGCGGGAAGAGCTCGAGCAGGAGTACCAGCAGCGGCGCCAGCAGGTCGAGCGCTTGGAGCGGCGACTGCAGGCTAAGGAAGAGCAGCTCGACCGGCGTCTGGAGAATCTGGAGAAGCGGGAACGCAAGATCCAGGCTCAGGAGAAGGAAATCGAGGAGCGCTTGCAAGACGTCGCTCGGCTCGAGCAAGAGCGACAGGCGGAGCTGCAGCGGGTGGCGCAGCTGTCGCTGGAGGAAGCGCGCCAACTGGTCATCCAGCAAGCGATCGAAGAGGCGCGCGAAATCCTCAATCGCCAGGTTCGTGAACTCGAGCAGCAGGTTCGCGAGGAGGCGCACCAGCGTGCCCGCATGATTCTGGCAACGGCGATTCAGCGAATCGCCTCCGAGTATGTCGCGGAAGCGACGGTGACCGTTGTCCCGTTGCCGAGCGACGACATGAAAGGACGCATCATCGGCCGGGAAGGGCGCAACATCCGCGCATTGGAGCAAGCGACGGGCGTCGACCTCATCGTCGACGATACGCCGGAAGCGGTGACGCTTTCGTCGTTCGATCCGGTCCGCCGGGAGATCGCCCGGCGTGCACTCCTGAAGTTGATCCAGGACGGCCGAATCCACCCGGCGCGGATCGAAGAAGTCGTCGAGAAGACGCGTCAAGAAGTCGAGCAGATCATCTGGGAAGAGGGAGAGCGGGCTGCGCTGGAGGCGGGAGTCCAAGGGCTGCATCCGGATCTCATCCGCTTGCTGGGTCGGCTCCGCTTCCGCACGAGTTATGGCCAGAACGTGCTCCAGCATTCGATCGAGGTCGCGTTGATCGCTGGAGCGTTGGCAGCTGAACTCGGGGCCGATGTCAATGTGGCCAAGACTGCGGGACTTCTCCACGATATCGGCAAGGCGGTCGATCACGAAGTCGAGGGACCGCACGCGCTGATCGGTGCCGATATCGCTCGGCGTCTCGGCCGCTCGGCCAAGATCGTCCATGCGATCGCGGCGCATCACGGTGAAGAAGAGCCGCGGACCGTCGAGGCGTTCATCGTTGCCGCGGCGGATGCAATCAGCGGGGCTCGGCCGGGGGCACGGCGCGAGATGCTCGAAGCCTACATCAAGCGGCTGGAGGCGCTGGAGAGCGTGGCGACCTCCTTCCCTGGTGTGCAAAAGGCCTACGCGATCCAGGCAGGGCGCGAGGTTCGCATTCTGGTCAAGCCGGACCAGATCGATGACTATGGCGCGTTGCGGCTGGCCCGCGATGTCGTCAAGAAGATCCAGGACACGCTGGACTATCCCGGACAGATCAAGGTCACGGTCATCCGCGAGACACGCGCGATCGATTACGCGCGCTAGCGAGTCCGAGCCGGTACCCCGTTTGGGGGTACCGGCTCTTTCGTTTGCGCGATTCTGGCTCCCGAACAGCCCGGCCTCGCCCAGCCGGCGGATCGGCCGCACAGTGCGCACTCGGCCCTTTTGCAGGCGTCGGTGGCTGAGTGTCCTCGTGTGTGCGAGAGCGTCTTCGGCGCATCGAGCGGGCTGTGTGCGCTACCGGTGCCGGGATTTTCCTCTTGCGGGGGAGTGCTCGGTGTGTTATAGTGAATGCAATAGCCGAGGGTATCGCGCGCGTGGTCGAGGCGACAGCGAGGGCCTGTCTCCCCGGACTCATCTCGGCGGCGAATCCCCAAGGCTAGAGTGAGTCGAGTCCAGTGGGGCGGGGATCATGCTCCGTACCCACAAGAAGTCCTAAGGAGACCCACGAGATGAGTTTCGGGTTCACAGACAAGGTCCTGACTTGCCGCGACTGCGGCACCCAATTCGTCTTCACGGCTGGCGAGCAGCAGTTCTACGCGGACAAGGGTTTCACCAACGAGCCCTCCCGCTGTCCGACGTGCCGCCAGGCTGCCCGGGCCAGGCGCTCCGGGCGCGGAGACGCCCCAGCCTACCGCAGCCGCGAGCCGCGTGAGGCACGCCAGGATCGGCCGATGTACCCGGCGATCTGCAGCGACTGTGGTCGCGAGACGATGGTTCCCTTCCTGCCCCGGCAGGATCGACCTGTCTATTGCTCCGACTGCTTCCGCGCACGCCGCACGGTCTCGTCCGGCTACTGATCGCCAGTTCACACTGAAGAGAGTACCGCCCGGTTGCCCTCGCCGGGCGGTATCGTTTTGCTCAACGCCGTCGCAGGGGCACACCGCCGCGATTGAGCGCTTCCACCGTCTTCGATCCCTCCAGGTAATGGACCGTGATCGCGCCGAGCGTGATCTGATCGCCGTCCCGCAGGATCGCCTGCCGGACGGGCGTGCCGTTGATCCTGGTGCCGTTCCGGCTCTCGCGATCGTGGAGTTCGTATCGGCCGTCCGGACGCCGGACGAGTTCAGCATGATACGCCGAAACCGTCGGGTGATCGATCACGATGTCGTTGTTCTGGTAACGGCCGATCCGGATACGTTCCTGTTCGAGGAGCACCGTTTTCCCCGGCATCACGAGGCGTGGAGTGTTCTGGCGTCGCTGCCGCGCTCGTGTCCCGAGCGGACGAACCAGTGCCTCCCAAACAGCAGCTACCCGCTGAACGAGCCCCGGGGCGAGGAGCGCGACCGGTGCTGCCAGAACGAAAAAGATCGCTGCCCCGGAGACCATCGTCAGCGCATCGTGTCCCCAGCTTTCCGCCGAACGAGCGATCCAGACGAGTTCGATGATCCAGATCACGATGAGCACGAGGAACACGAGACCGAGCCAAACCTGCGCGCTCATCGTTCGTCCTCCGCCTTCCCTGTCCCGGGCTGCGGTGGCTGGGCCGCTCCCTCCTGGCCCTGCTCCCGGTGAGGCCCCTCGATGCTCTCCAGTATAGCGCTGTCGTCTCCCTCCGAGATGCCCAGGACAGCGACGACCGCAACGAGCGCATCGAGGCCAGCGGCGCCACTGGCAGCGAGTCGACGGATCACGCGTCGGAGTTCACGCTCGATCGCCTGACGGCGCTGCGTGCTCGTGAGCGCGGTGGAGCTCGCCTGCCAGCCCAAGGCCAGTGTTTCGAGCACGGTACGGGCATGCGCTGGGGTGAGTTCTTCGGTGACGGTCGCCAGCAGCGCCCAGCCGGCCTCTCGCGGCTTGGGCTGTGCTGCTGCGAGCGTGACGGTGGCCAAGAGGACTTGGGCACCCAGTTTCGCCGGAACGCGCTCGAGCAGGAGCGGTGCCAGATCGCTGACGAGTTCCCAGGCGAGATCGGCACCGAGTCCAGTCAGCTGCGCGAGTTCTCGCCGATAAGCGGCGATGCTGCTGTCGCCAGTGAACCAGCGGGCCCACTCGGCGGCTCGCTGGTGGCGTTCGGTTGGAGAACGGGGACGGCGCAGGATCCTGGGCATCCGTCGGTCAGCCAGCAGAAAGCATGGTCGTGCTCGGCGTCAGAGCGGCACGGCGCACTGCCCTCGTTGCGAAGAGGAGCGCGAGGCTGCAGACCAGGCCGGCCGCGAGCGGCAAGCGTGGATCGAGTTCGTAGAGGAACCCAGCGAGGAACGGGGCGACCGTCGTGCCGAGGCCGCCGAGGATCTCAGCCAGCGCGAACACGCGCGAGCGCAAGTGCTCCGGTGTGATGATTCCGAAGACCGAATAAAATGCCGACCAAGCGACCAGAAACCCTCCACGCAGGAGGTAGGCGACGACAAAGACGCCGAAATCGCGCCCGAGCAGGATGAGCGCAAAGCCTGCTGCCACCGCTCCCGTCGCCACCAGGAGCGTATTGAACGGGTCTTGCAGCCAGCGGTTGCGATGGACACCGATGCTCAAGAGCGTGCTCCCGCAGGCAGCGATCGAGCCGAGCCAGCCGATCCGTTCGAGACTGACCCCATGGACCTCCTGAAGGTAGTTCGGCGCGAGGACCCAACCGAGCATCATGCCGCCGATCGTCGCCACCATGAGCCCGGCTGAAAGAAGGATCGAGCGGCGATACAGGAGTTCTCGATACGATCCACCGGCTGTCGAGGCAGTCGCGTGCTCGGGGACACGCACGGTCGCGAAGGTGGCCGCGGCAGCAGCCGTGGCGAGACTGGCAGCGACGAGCGTTGCACGCAGTCCCCAGCGCTCCGCCAACCAGCCAGCGGCGGCCGGAGTCAGGATCGTGGCGATCGAAGGAGCGACGGTGTAGATCATCGTGAAATAGCGGGTGCGCTCCTCGCTCGCTCGGCCGAGACCAGCGATGAGCGTGCTCAGCGCTGGAAAGGCGATGACACCAGCATTGATGGCGATCAGTCCCGGGAAGAGTTGCCACCATTCGCGGACGAGTGCGCAGAGGATGAAGCCGAGCGCGGCGACGGCGCGCATCCCAGCCACCAGAAGCCGCAGCGAAAACCGATCGACGAGCCAGCTGGAGGGGAGCAGGAAAAGCAGGCGCAAGACGCCGGACGCACCGATGACCAACCCGATTTCGGCTGGTGACGCGCCGAGCGACGCGATGTAGAGAGGCCAGAGCGTAAAGAAGAAGCCGATCGCTCCCTCGTTGAAGAGTGATCCGGCAAAGAGCCGCCACGCCGTTGCTCGGGTGGCCGCCGTTTCCATGACGACGTCGTCTCCCATCCCGCCCCCAGCCTATCCGCGGTAGTATACGGAGACGTGGTCAGGCGCGAGCAAGCGCCGCCTCGCAGCGGTGTCCGCTGCCGGATCGGAGCACGCCGGCGCCATCGATGCCGGCGGCGGTGCGCAGGAGTCCTGGCCAGACCATGTCGCCCACCATCCAGGTGGGCGAGCGAGCCGATTAGAGAAAGGAACGTCAGGCCATGATCGATCTCATCAGCGATACCGTGACGCGACCGACTCCGGCGATGCGCCGGGTAATGGCCGAGGCGGAGGTCGGCGACGAGCAGCTGGGTGAAGATCCTTCTGTCAATCGCTTGCAGGAAATGGTGGCCGAACTCACCGGAAAGGAAGCAGCGCTCTTCCTCCCGTCGGGAACCATGTGCAACCTCGTCGGAATCAAGGTCCATACTCAGCCAGGTGACCGGATCATCATCGAGCGAACGGCCCATCCGGTGACGTCGGAGGCCGGGGGACCAGGACTGGTGTGCGGTGTGCTGACGTACCTCGTCGACGGTGTGCGCGGTGTCTTCACTGCGGAGCAAGTCGAAGCAGCAGCCGATCCCGGGGATGGCGTTCACACGCCACCGACGACGCTGGTCTGCATCGAGAATACCCACAATCGGGGCGGTGGGAAAATCTGGCCGATCGAGACGCTGCAGGCGGTGTGCGCCACCGCGCATCGGCTAGGTCTCAAGGTGCACATGGATGGTGCTCGTCTGCTCAATGCTGTCGTGGCGACTGGTCTACCGGCCGCGACCTGGTGCCGCTCGGTCGATACCGTTTGGATCGATCTCTCCAAAGGACTCGGCTGCCCGGTCGGCGCGGTGCTGGCTGGCGACGATGAGACGATGCGGTTGGCCCGCCGGTACAAGCAGATGTTCGGCGGCGCGATGCGTCAAGCTGGCATCTTGGCCGCCGCAGGCATCTACGCGCTCCAGCACCATGTCGAGCGATTGGCCGAGGATCATGCGAATGCGCGGCTCCTCGCCGAAGGGCTGGCGGAAACTCCTGGGATCGGCCTCGATCCCGCTGAGGTGGAAACGAACATCGTCTTCTTCGACGTCCAGAACACGGGAATGACGGCTGCAGCCTTCACCGAAGCACTGCTCGCCGAAGGCGTTCGGATGGGTGCGGTCGGCCGCTACCGCGTGCGAGCGGTGACGCATCTCGACGTGACGCGCCAGGACATCGAGCGGGCGATCCAGGCAGTCCGCCGGGTCGTTCTCGGGCGCCGCTGATCGATTCGCTCAGCGGCGGATGCCGACGAAGCGCCAGACATCGAGTTCCGGGAGCGGTGCGCCCAGCTGGGTGAAGAGCACCGCGAGCTGCGACCGGTGATCGCAGCCGTGCACGATCGCTTGTGCGACGATCGCCGCGGCCGGGACCGAGACGGGTCCGAAAACGGCCGACGTGTACGAAATCACCCGGTCACCTGGAACGCTCGTCGCGAGCTCGAGAAGTTCGCGTCCAGTGCGCTCGAGCGAGGTGACGATCTCGTCGAGCGAGGCATCGGCCGGAAGGTCGACCGGCTCTTCGCCGCGCAAGCGCGCGACGTACAGCGCTTCTGCCCAGGCGAGATGCGCCAGAGTCGCCCGGACCGATCCATAGACACCCGGCGGTGGCGGCGCATCGAGCAGGGCGGGATCGATGGATCGGCAGTGCTCCACGATGAGCCGGTTGGCCCAGTGGTTGAAGCGGAGTAGTTGCGTCAGCGTTTCCATCGTCGCTCCTCTCCCGGTGAGCGCGCGACTGTCGACAGCGTCGAGCCGATGCTACCGCAGCGGCGGTTGTCGCGTCGATGAGCGACGAGCAGCGACTCGCTCACTCGCTTGGCCCCCAGACGATGACCTCGTTGTTCCGGTCGAGACCGAGCGCGACAAAAGTCGGCCAGGACAGCTCGATGACCCAGCGGCTGCGCCAGGCGGCGACGTGACCGGGTGCGACTGTGTCACCGATGGTGCACCAGAGCGCCTGACCGTTGGCGATGAGCAGCAGGCGTTGACCGGGGCGGAAGTCCGGGTGGACGCAATAGTAGCCGTGCGGATCAGGCGCAGCATCGGCTACGGCGCCTCCCCAACTCGCGTAGGCTGCCAGCGTGCGCTCCCACCAGCTGACATCGTAACTCGGGTCATAGAAGGCAGCATGTCCGCGCCCGATTTCGGTCAGAGCTGGGCCACTCGGCAAGGGGGCACCGGGCGGAAAACGCTGACGGAGATAGTCGGCGGTGCGCAGGACTTCTTCCGGACGCGCACTGCTGCCGGAGGCGGCGAGATAGTGGGCCAGTCCGCCTTCGAGGCCGGCTTGGGCGATCGCCTGGGCCAGCAACGGAGCAGCCCGGCGCGCGTTGACGCTCGGATCGAGCGGGTATGGTTCGCCGGTCAGTCGCTCGCGCGGGACGAGCAGCAGGCCGAGCCCTCGCGAGTTCGCTGCGAGCGGATCGTTTTGGGTGAGCACGGTGGCCAGAGCGACCAGGAGATACGGGTCGACTCGTACGGCGCGAGCGGCCGAGACCAGCACTTCGCCGAAGGGCATGCCACTGGCGAGTGCTTGGACTTCCGGGTCCGGGGAAGCGGCGAGCCCTCGCCAGAGCCGGTAGTGGAGTCCGACGTTGCCCCATTCGACTTGCCAGCCGGGGGGATTGGCAGGGTCGTAGGTCAACACGCGTCGCTCGAACGCCTGCACCAGGACGAGTCGCTCGGCACCGGCGACGCGTGTCTGCACCCAATACGGCTCGGTGAGCGGATAGCCGGTCAGTGCCAGCCACGGCAAGGGCAGGTGCTGCAGCGCCTCCCAAAAGACGCTCGGGATGTTGTGCCCACTGGTGGACTCGTAGACGGCGATGCGGACCGATGACTCCGGCACAGCGTCGGGCACGACCCGGCCATCGCGTCGGAGGGCAGCGGTCACCAGCTGACCGGTGCGGTCAGGCGCGCGGTGCTCTGCGGCCGCGTCGCCGAGCGTGGCGACTGCTCGGAGCGATGCGTAGGTAGGAGCGATGTCGTTCTGGGTCACGTCTCCCGCGAGCGGGATGTCGGCGGGTGCGACCGGGACGAAGCGCTGGTCTCCGACCTGGAGCGAGCCGGAAATCATGTCGCGCACCAGTAAGCCGAGCGTGAGCTGCCCGTCATCGGCAGAGGCCGGGTCGTTCACCTCGACGCGGGCCTTGTCGAAGTAGTAGACGAGGCGAGCGCCACCTGGTGCCTCCTCGTATGGCTCGGTCGCGATAGCCCGGATGGCGGGACCGAGCGTCCAGCTGGGACCGTTCCCCTGATAGCGAGCGAATCCGTCCAACTGAACCCAGAGTGCGGCGACGGCTGGGATCGCTGTCGTGGGATCGTCGCTCCGTGTCGGTGCCGCGGCAACTGGCGTGGCCGAGGCGAAGAACACGAAAATGACCAGCATGAGCAGCTGTTTCGGCGCTGCTCGCATCCCTTCCCTCCCTTTTCCATCTCGTTCATGCCGATTGCAAGATGCGATCGGCAGATAGCTGGGGACGCCTCTGGTCCCACAGCGCACGAGCCGGGAGTATACGAGTGCGTGCAGCCGGTGTCAAATCTGAGAACCAACTATGAATTAGATGATCGCCGTTCTCTGCGAATCCGTGCACGGTCGTGTTCGAGTGGAAGAATCGAGGACAGAATGGCTATGAACAGTCTCTGAATAGAATGAGGATAGTTCTTTGTATTCTCCGCGGACCTCGATCCGGCTGGATCGTTACAATCGATCCGACGGACTGCTGGACGACGAGGAGGTCTTGCATGGCACGGCTCGACGACGCCACGATCGCGTCCCTTCTCCAGGAGATCCCTGGTTGGGAACGCCAGGGGGATGCGCTCGTTCGCACCTACGTGTTCAAGAACTTCCGGGAAGCCATGGCGTTCGTGAACCGCGTGGCCGAACTCGCTGAGGAAGCGCGCCATCACCCGGATATCACGATTCGGTACAACCGCGTGCATTTGCTGCTCACCACCCACGAAGCAGGGGGAATTACCGAGCGCGACATCGCGCTGGCTCGCAAACTGGCAGAGTTGGCAAGCTAGCGTGAGCGAGCCAACAGGTCGGCGATCGCTTCCCAGGAGAGGACGGTAACGACCCGATCGGCTGCGGCGAGTTCGGGGAAGGGCTGGCGGGCGACGGCCAGGACGCGCAACCCTGCTGCGCGTCCCGCCGCGACTCCAGCTGGCGAGTCCTCGACAGCGACGCTCCGTCCGGGCGCGACCCCGAGCCGGCTGCAGGCGGTGCGATACGGCTCTGGGTCCGGTTTCCCGGCGCGGACGTCCTCTGCCGTGACGACCGTCGTGATCCGGCCCATCAGGCCAGCGGCGCGGAGTGCCCAGTGCGCCTCGACAGCCAGCGCTCCGGTGACGAGAGCGACCGGATAACCAGCCTCGAGCGCGGCGTGTACTGCGGCGATCCCATCGGTCAAGAGGTCGACGCGACCTGCGGCCAAGAGTTCCTGATAGAAGTCTGCTTTGCTTTCCAGAACCGGTTCGAGCCAGCTGGCGGGGATGCCGAGCGCGTGCATCGCCGCCGCGATCGCTTCCCGGTCAGGTCGGCCGATCATCTGGCTTCGGTAGAGGTCTTCGGTGAGTTCGGGAAGGCGCAGGTGACGGAACGCCTGGCGCGTGGCCTCGAAATGCGCCTGCTCGCTGTCGATGAGGACACCGTCCAGATCGAAAAGAACACCACGGTCGTCTCGGCTCATGCATCCACTCCCTGCACGCGCTCGTGCCGAGTCCAGCATACTTGTTTTCGAGCGCAACGCGACGGCGCTCGAAAGCGAGGAGATGGACGATGACGACCGCACGCGTACGGGTTCGCTTCGCACCGAGCCCGACTGGTGACCTCCACGTCGGTGGTGCGCGGACCGCGCTGTTCAATTGGCTCTTCGCTCGCCAGCACGGTGGTGCCTTCATCCTGCGCATCGAAGATACCGACCAGGCGCGCTTGGTCGGTCAAAGCATCGCCGGCATCATCGAGGGGTTGAAGTGGCTCGGACTGGAATGGGACGAGGGCCCGGATATCGGGGGACCGTACGGTCCCTACATCCAAAGCCAGCGTCTTCCCCTCTATCGAGAGCATGCTCGCTGGCTGGTCGAGCACGGCCACGCGTATTACTGCTTCTGTACGCCGGAGCGCTTGGAGCGTGTTCGCCAGGAACAGCGGGCGCGCGGGGAGCCGCCGGGCTACGATCGGCACTGCCGTTTCCTTCCACCGGAAGAGGTGGAAGCACGACTGGCCCGCGGTGAGCCAGCAGTGATCCGCTTCAAGATGCCCCTCGAGGGCGTCACGACGATCGTCGATCTTTTGCGTGGCGAGATCACCTACGAGAATCGGTTGCTCCAGGATCTCGTCCTTCTCAAGTCGGATGGTTTCCCGACGTACCATCTCGCCAATGTGGTCGACGACCATTTCATGGAGATCTCCCACATTCTCCGTGCGGAGGAGTGGATCCCGTCCGCACCGCTTCACGCGCAGCTCTATCGCGCTTTCGGCTGGGAGATGCCAGTGCTCTGTCACCTTCCGCTCATCCTGAGTCCGGATGGAAAGGGAAAACTGTCCAAGCGACATGGCGCGACGGGAGTGCTGGAGTTCAAGCGCCTCGGCTATCTCCCCGAGGCGATGATCAATTACCTGGCACTGCTCGGTTGGGCGTACGATGCCGAGCGCGAGATCTTTTCCCGCGAGGAGCTGATCCAGCTCTTCCGGCTGGAGGAAGTCAATCCGCACCCAGCCCGCTTCAATTTCGAGAAGCTGCTCTGGATGAACCAGTACTACATCAATCATGTCCTTTCGGTCGACGAGTTCGCGCGACGCTGTGTCCCCTTCTTACGCGATGCTGGGCTGGTCGGGCCGGAAGCAGACGATCCGGCGAGCCCTGCTTTCGCCTATGTCCGGGAAGTCGTCGCGCTGGTCAAGGATCGGGCCAAGCTGCTCAGCGAAGTACCGGATCTGACGCGCTTCTTCTTCGCCGACGTCGAAGACTACGACCCCGAGCTCTTGCTGCAGCGCAAGGTGGAGCCGGAACGCGTGCTCCAGGCGCTGGACCGGGTGATCGCGACGTTGCGCCAGGCCAACTTCGCTGACGAGACCGATCTCGAGCAGCGCTTGCGGGGCCTCGCCGAGGAACTCGGACTCAAGACGGGGCAGCTCTTCATGCCCATCCGGGTTGCGGTGACGGGGCGCACGGTCTCGCCAGGACTCTTCGAGACCTTGCGCGTGCTCGGCGCGGAGCGCTCGCTGGAGCGACTGGCACGGGCCCGCGAAAAGCTCGCCGCCTACCTCGCGGCACGGGCGAGCAGCGCGACGGCGTGAGAAGCGAACGAGCCGATGAGCCGGAGAGGGCGGAGGGATCAACCGGCGAGCAGCATGTCGCAGAGCCCGAAGGTTCGCGGGCTCGCGATCGCGCTGCTGGTCATCGTCGTTGGTCTGGTCCTCCAGCTCTCGATCGTGCTGCTCTCCGGTGGAGCGATCGGACTCACCCAGCTCAGCTTAGGACTCCTGGCCGCGGCACCGCTGGTTGGGGCTGTGGCTGGTGCGCTCTGGCTGTTCCGGCGTCTCCGCTCCTGAAGCGGAGACTCATCGCCGCACAAAACTGTTGCGTTTTTGTAACGCTTTCCCCTTGCTCGAGGGTGCGCGATGGGTATCCTGTAACTAGGCCCCGACGATTCGAGGCCGGGAATCCGAAACCCGCAAGGGGAGTAGGAAACCCGAACCGAGGATCGTCGGGGCCTTTTCTTTTGGGTTTGCCTCTCGCTGCCTCCTCGCGCTGCCCTACCGTCGTCGTGCAGGCCGCGTCGCCCGGGCTCTCGGCTCCGTCCGGCATCGGAGGCGCCAGCGAGATCGCCGAGCGCGCGGGGGACGTGAACGGACGCGAGTCACCTCACGCCGTGGCTCTCGTGGTGCGAGGAGCGGCCCTTGCATCGCTCCGACGGAGATGCCACCGGCGGAATCGTGTGCGCGCTCCATCGTGCGACTGGCCTCAGCGAGCCAGGGCGGATGGGCGATGCGCGGCGCACCGGCCTGTCGCATGGTACAGTCCTTGCCGACGGGGCAGGGTGTCCACGCGGGCGGACACCGCGATTGCCGGCTGGCCGAGTGGAGCCGGTGTGGTTCCTGCCTCGCTCGCTGGCCTGGTGATACCAGGGTCGATCACCGCGCGGAGCGCGAAAACCATGGAGTTCTGTCTCGATCTCTCGCCCCACCGCTGGGCACGGGCACAGGATCCGCGCGCTGCGGTGAACTGGACGCTCGAGACGATCGCCGCGGCGGATCGCGCGGGTCTCCACTCGGTCTGGCTGAGCGAGGACCCTGATGGGTGGGATGCGATCGCGGTTGCCAGTGCAGCAGCGGGACGCAGCGAGCGGATCCACCTGGGTACGGGCGTGACGAGCGCGCTTCTCCGCCATCCCGTGCAGATCGCGATGGCTGTCGCGACGCTGGACCGGCTGAGCGGTGGGCGGGCCTTTCTCGGTCTCGGTCGTGGGCAGCCGGAGTTCTACGCGTATGGTCTCGGCATTCCGGCTGATGCGCCGCTCGCGACGATGCGGGAGGCGATCGCGCTGCTCCGGCAGTGGTGGCAGCCGCCGTATCGGGCGTCGCTGGAAGGAACGCGGTTCCGTGTCCGCGATTGGCCCCTCAGCATCGCTCCGCTCCAGGAGCATCTCCCCATCTATCTCGCGGCGCTCGGTCGACAGGCTCGCCAGCTTGCCGTCCGATCAGCCGATGGCATCCTGATCGCGGACTTCGCGAGCGAACACTTTCTGGCCCAGCTGCTCCCAGCGCTGCACGCTGATCTAGTGGCAGCCGGACGCGATCCGGCCTCGTTTCCGGTTTTCCTCCGCGCGAACCTCGTGATGACGGACGATCCGGAGCCGGTGCTCGAGGAACGCAAGCTCCCCTTCGCGTTGCTCTGCACGCTTCCCGGTATGGCCCAGCAGGTCATCGTGCCGGGCTTCGATGTCGAGCGCCTCATCGTTGAGCTGCGCCGCCTCCTGCGGATCGACGACCTCCTGCGCGCGGGACGCCCGTGGCACGATATCCGGCGCTCGGTCGATCCAGCTCTCGTCCGCCAGCTGGTTCCGACGGAACTCGTCGCTCAGCTCTGTCTCATCGGGCCGGCGCGGGATCTCCGGCCTCGCTTGGCTCGTCTCGCAGCGCTCGGGGTGACGCATGTCTTCCTGCGGGCGCTGCCCGAGCCCGATACCGAGGCCTACCGTGCCGTCGTGCGAGCACTCCTCACCGTTCCAGCGGAACGGGAGTCGTGAAGCCGTTCGCGGCCAATCGCCCTGCTCGTTCCGGGAGGCTAGTCCCGATCCGTTCCTCCCCGGGAACGGCGAGAACGAATCGCCTGTCTCCGCGAAGCGCTGTCACCGCCTGCTCGAGCAGGATCTCCTGATAGATCGCCTCATAGGCGTCGGTCATCGCGATGCTGGAGAAGTGCTGCTCGACGTGTCGGCGGCAAGCTGAGCGATCGATCCGCTCGATCTGCCGGACCTTCTCGACCATCTCGTCGAGCGTCTTGCTGTGGCAGATGTACCCGGTCACGCCATCGATGACGATCTCTTCCACGGCGCCACCCGGGAAGGCCACGACCGGAGTGCCACAGGCCATCGCTTCGGCGAGAACCAGGCCGAAGGGTTCAGGCCAATCGATCGGGAAGAGGAGAGCGAGCGCACCGCCCAAGAGTTCGGCCTTCTGTCGCTCGTCGACCTCTCCCAGGTACTCGACACCAGGGGTGCCGAGCAGGGGCAGGAAGTGCGCTTCGGCCCAGTCGCGGTCCGCAGGGTCGATCTTGGCTCCGATCTTTAGCGGGAGTCCCAACCGTCGTGCCACCTCGATCGCCCAGTCGGGGCGCTTCTCCGGTGAGATCCGGCCCACGAAGGCGAGGTACGGGGGATCCTGCGGTTCCGGTCGGAAGGGAAAGTTTTCCAAACGGACGCCATTGTAGACCGTACCGACCCAGCGGAGTGGCAAGTCAGCCAAGGGTGCTCGTTGACTCCGGCTGATACTGATCAAGCGCTGATCGGTGAAGCGACTGAGCACACGCCGCGTTTCCGGCATGTCCAACCGACCGTGCAGGGTGGTCACCGTCGGTGTCGTGACGGTGCGAGCGAAGGGGAACGTCAAATAATCGACGTGGGAATGAATGATGTCGAACTCGTCAGCGTGCGCGTACACCTCTTCGAGCATCGCAACGTGCAGCGCGATCGGATCTCTCGCCCCCGCCAGGCGCAAGCCGGAGGGAGCCATCGGGATCAGCCGAGCACTCGTCTGTGAGTCTGCTGTCGCGAAGAGCGTCACGTCGTGCCCACGCCGGACGAGCTCTTCGACCAAGGCAAAGACGACTCGCTCGGTTCCGCCATACAACTTGGGTGGGACTGCCTCGTACAGGGGCGCGATCTGCGCGATCCGCATCCTCTCCACCTCCCATCCCTGAGCGTCGTCGTGCTTTCGAAGAACAGGTCGCTGATGGAGCAGCGAACCAGCACAGAACGCCAACCACTGGAACATAACGCATTGAGCTTGTCCATGTCAAGGGCACCGAACGACTCGACGCAGCCTCTGCCCCATCCTGACCGCTAGAATGCGGGCGAAGGGAGGCTTCCTCGATGCTCGAGAGCACGCTCACGCATCTCGTCTGTACCGGGTGCCAGCGCACCGTCTCGGCTGACGAATGGCATGGAACGTGCCCGGATTGCGGTCACGTCTTGGCTGCTCGCTACGATCTGGAGCGAGCCCGCTGGACTTTTCGTCCTGCCGAGCTGGCTGCTCGCCCCTGGACACTCTGGCGCTATGCGGAACTCCTGCCGGTGTGCGATCCCCGCTTCCGGCTCACGCTGGGCGAGGGTGGCACACCGCTCCTTCCCGCGCCGCGGCTCGCTCGTACGTTGGGGTTGCGGCGGCTTTGGCTGAAGGACGAGAGTCGGAACCCCACCGGGAGCTTCAAGTCTCGCGGTCTGGCCGTCGCGGTGAGTCGGGCGATCGAACTCGGTGCTCGCGCGGTCGCCTTACCATCGGCCGGGAACGCTGCTGCCGCGCTCAGCGCCTATGCAGCGCGCGCCGGCATTCCTGCTTTCGTCTTTCTCCCGATGGATACGCCGCCGAGCATCGTCCGGGAATGCCTGGCCTACGGTGCTCGGGTCTACCGCGTGCGTGGCCTCATCACCGATTGCGGGCGCCTCGTGCGTCGCTTCGCAGCCGAACGCGGCTGGGCCGATCTCTCGACGCTCCGCGAGCCCTACCGTGCCGAGGGCAAGAAAACGATGGGGTTCGAACTCGTCGAACAGCTCGGTTGGCGCCTTCCCGACGTCATCGTTTATCCGACCGGTGGGGGAACCGGCATCGTCGGTATGGAGAAGGCCTTCGCCGAACTCGCGGCGCTCGGGCTGCTCGCTGGTTCACGTGCGCGTTTCGTCATCGTCCAGCCAGAGGGGTGCGCACCACTCGTGCGGGCCTTTCACGAGGGCGCCACCCGGGCACGACCGTGGGAAGGAGCGCAGACGATCGCGCCCGGCCTCCGTGTCCCAGCGACCATCGGGGACGAGCTCGTTCTCGCAGCTGTACGGGCGAGCGGTGGCACAGCGGTAGCGGTGAGCGATCAGGAACTTCTCGAGGGGACGCGGATCCTGGCGACCGACGAGGGCGTGCTCGTCTCGCCGGAGGCCGGGGCGACCGTCGCGGCGGTTCGGCAGCTCAGGGCCAACGGGTGGCTCGCGCCCGATGCCGAAGTAGTGCTCTTCCTGACCGGCAGCGGGCTCAAGCATCCGGAACTCCTGCCTGCCGACGAGCAGTGCCCGGTCCTCGAGCCGGACGCTGACTCGCTGCCCGATCCGCCGGTCGGCTGAACCGGCTGGACTCGGTGAGAGCGTGACAGCGCTGGGCTTCAGTGGAGGGGCTGACAGCGTGGGCAGAACACGCTGCTCCGGCCAGCGATCCGGATCCGCGCGAGTCCGGTTCCGCAGCGCGGGCATGGCGTCCCAGCCGGCTTGCCGTATACCTGGAGCCGGGACTGGAAGGAGCCGGCTCGTCCTTGACCGTCGCGGTAATCGCGGATGGTGGTTCCGGCGTTCTCGATCGCTGCCGACAGGACAGTGCGCAGCGCCACCAGCAGCCGCTCGACCTCGTCCAGGGAGAGCGTCTGGCAGCGCCGTGCTGGATGGAGGCGCGCCTGGAATAAGGCCTCGTCCGCGTAGATGTTCCCGATTCCGGCCAGGAGCGCTTGATCGAGCAGTGCTGCCTTGATCGCTGTCCGACGCTCGCGCAGGCGCGACCAGAGCGCGCGTGGGTCGAGGGTCGGATCGAGCGGCTCGGGGCCGAGTCGCGCGGTGAAGGTTTCCCACCCTGCCTGATCGAGGAGAGCGATGCGCCCGAACCGCCGGATGTCCAGATAGCGAAGCAGGAACCGTTGCCGCTGATCGACGAGCGACGGGGGCAAGGGTCGCAGCGAGCGCAGGACCAGCGCCAGGTGACAATGCTTGCCTGGGGCGGTAGCGGGGTGGCTGAGTCGGAGTTCCCCCGTCATGCCGAGATGGATCACGAGCCGGTCACCGTCCTCGAAGCGAGCAGCGAGATACTTCCCGCGCCGTTCGAGTGCGACGATGCGGTGCCGGCGCACGCGGCGGGCGAAGACTGGCCAAGGATCGAGCAGAATATCCTCGGGGTGCTCGCCGCGGAGCGCGCCGATGACCAGCGCGCCGATGAGAACGGGCGCCAGGGTGCGGCGGATGGTTTCGACTTCCGGTAGCTCTGGCATATCGACCTCACGAACCGAGGAGGGAAGGGAATGGCTGATTTCTGTATCTTCTGTGAGATCGTCGCTGGTCGCCAGCCAGCGCGCCTCGTCCATCAGGACGAGTCGGTGACCGTCTTTTGGGATATCCATCCCCAGGCGCGGATTCACCTCCTCGTCGTCCCCAACCAGCATATCCGGTCACTGGCCGAAGCGGAGGAGAGCGATCCGCTCTTGCTCGGACGCTGCCTGCAAGTCGCTGCCAAGGTCGCGCGCGAGCACGGGCTCGACCGGAGCGGCTACCGGGTGGTGACGAATGTCGGCCCGGATGCTGGCCAGAGCGTCTTCCACCTGCATTTTCACGTACTCGGTGGAAACCGGTTGCGTCTGCCGCTCGGCTGATCGCCTCGGCGAGCGCTCGTGCGGAGATGCCGCGCCGGAACACGTTCCGGCGCGGCATCTGGCCGTCACGTGCCGTCTCGTTACGGCCGGGCGAGCACGCTGCGTGGCACGATCGGGTTCGCCCCAGCCTGGAGGAGCCGCTGGCTGAGCGCTGGGAGTTCTTCGTCGAAGACCTTCTGAACGCGTGTCAGAACAGCATCGATCTCGGSGGCGAGCAGGCGATAGACCTCCTCCTCACCTGCTGTCGGGCGATCGTCCGCGCTATCGACGAAGCTCTGCAAGATCGCCAGCCGAGCCGGAGCGCGCGGCGGGAACTGGCGCGGGTCGTCCATGCGCGGCTCCAAGAGTTCATCGACGAGCGCCCCGAGGCGCTCGATCATGCGCCGCACGTCGTCCACGAGATCGGCCGCAGCGCCGCTCGCTTCCAAGCGGTCACGCCACTCCAGGAGCTGGCGCCGGGTATCGCGCAGGCGGTTGATGGCATCGTGTGCTTCCGAGACCTTGTCGCGGATACGCACGAGCAGTTCGTACTGCCGGACGAGGTCCTCGCGGGTGACCGAGAGGCGCGGATCGGGCCGGATCTCGAGCGGTTGCGTCCAGTTCCGGTCGCCCACGGTCAGGCGAACCTGGTAGGTACCGGGCACCACGCGCGGGCCGACCAGGTACCCCTCGTAGGGTTTGTCGCCGATGGCCCGACGGGCACCTTCGATGCGGAGGTCCCAAACGAAGCGGTGGAAGCCAGGAGTCTTGGCGAGGCGCGGGGGAAGGGATGGCTTCTTCTCGTCCGGCACATCGGGTAGTGGATCGACCGGCTTCTCGCTGGAAAAGCGCCGCAGCTCGCGGCCATCCGCATCCAGGATGCTCAGCGTCACCTCGGCTGGTTCTTCAGAGAGGTAGTAGGTGATGATCGCGCCGTCCGGCGGATTCTGACCAGCGTCGAGCGGTCGCGCCTCCTTGACACCGGTCGGTTGTTCGGTGACCCAGGCCGCATAGACGATCGGTCCGGCCCAGCGGTAGCTCACAGTGTTGGGTACTTCGCTGCCGTATCCGGGATAGGTCTTGAAGCGGATGGTCGGACGCGGAGCGAAGAGAGAGGCCGGTCCGTCCAGACGGGCCGGATCGAATTGGCGCAGCGGCGTCACGTCGTCCAGGATCCAGAAGCTCCGACCGTGCGTCGCGACGACCAGATCATCGTCCTTTACGACGAGATCGTAGATGGGGCAGATCGGAAGGTTCCCCTGCCAGCGGTGCCAGTGCTGGCCGTCGTCGAGCGAGATCCAGAGCCCGGTCTCGGTACCGAGGTACAAGAGCCCCGGCTTGGCTGGATCGACGCGGAGCACGCGGCAGATCGTCTCCTCCGGAAGATCAGCGCGCAGCGAGTGCCAGGTCTTGCCGCCGTCGCGCGTGACGAAGAGGTAGGGGGCTGGATCATCGAGTCGGTAGCGGTGAGCAGCCAGGTAGACCGTCTCCGGGTCGTGCGGCGAGACCTCGAGCGACGCGACTGTGGCCCACTCGGGAAGCTCCGGTGGGGTGACGTTCTCCCAGGTCACGCCGCCGTCACGAGAGACGTGCACGAGGCCATCATCGGTGCCAGCCCAGAAGACACCAGGCTGATGGGGCGATTCGACGAAGGCGAAGATCGTGCAGTAGACCTCGGCCCCGGTGTTGTCGCGCGTGATCGGTCCACCAGATGGCGCGAGTTTCTCCGGATCGTTCCGCGTGAGGTCAGGGCTGATCACTTCCCAGGTGTAGCCGAGATCGCGCGAGCGGTGCACGACCTGCGAGCAGACGTAGAGCGTGTTGGGATCGTGCGGCGAGAAGAGGATCGGGAAGGTCCACTGGAAGCGGTAGCGGAGCGATTCCGCTCCCTCCGCCATGCTCGTCTCGTAGGGCCAGACCGTGATGTTGCGCTGCTCGCCGGTCCGCCGGTTGTAGCGGATCAACCTCCCATTCCCCTCGCCGCTCCCGATCGCTCCACCGATCACGATCGCGGGGTCGTCCGGCTTGACCGCGATGTGCCCGCTCTCGCCGCCTCCCGGTTCTTCCCATTCGCAGGTGGTGATGGCTCCGTTGACTGAGCGGCTGGGCAAGGCGATCGCCGTATTGTCCTGCTGGGAACCATAGACCCAGTAGGGGAAGCGGTTGTCGACGGTCACGTGGTAGAGCTGGGCCGTCGGCTGGTTGAACTGGGTCGACCAGGTGCGACCGCCGTCGAAACTGACGCACGCGCCCCCGTCGTTACCGTTGATCATGCGCAGTGGATTCTTGGGATCGATCCAGTGATCATGGTGGTCACCGTGCGGTGTCGGAACCTCGCTGAAGGTCTTCCCACCGTCGATCGACTTCCAGAGTTTGAGATCGAGCACCCAGAGCGTGTCGGGATCGACCGGATCGGCGCAGAGATGATGGAAGTACCAGGCGCGCCAGCGGAGGTCACCCTTGTCGCTCACTCGCTCCCAGGTCTCGCCGTAGTCCTCGGAGCGGAAGAGCGCCCCATCCTCGGCCTCGACGAGGGCCCAGAGCCGTCCCGGCTTGGCGGAGACAGCCAGTCCCACGCGCCCGATGATCCCCTTGGGGAGTCCAGGCTTGCGGGTCAGTTCTTCCCACGTCTCTCCACCGTCGGTGGAGCGGAAGATGCCGGAGCCGGGACCACCGCTCACCAGCTTCCAGGGCCAGCGGCGTGCCTGCCAGAGCGCTGCGTAGAGGATGCGTGGATTGTGCGGGTCCATGACCAGGTCGATGGCCCCAGTCTCGGCGTCCCGATACAGGACGCGCTCCCAGGTTCGCCCACCGTCGCGGCTGCGGAAGACGCCGCGCTCCTCGTTGGGGCCGAACGCGTGGCCGAGCGCCGCCACGTAGACGAGGTCAGGATCGTGTGGATGGACGCGGATCTTGGCGATATGCCGGGTATCGCGCAAGCCGACGTTGACCCAGGTGCGTCCGCCGTCGGTCGACTTGTAGACGCCGTCCCCGTGCGAGACATTGCCGCGGATGCAGGCTTCACCAGTCCCGACGTAGAGCACGTTCGGATCGGACGACGCGATCGCGATGGCACCGACCGCAGCCGTCTGGAAGAAGCCATCCGAGACGTTCCACCAGGTCGTCCCCCCGTCCTCGGTCTTCCAGACGCCTCCGGCACAGGCACCGAAATAAAAGACCATCGGGTCCTCGGGGTGCCCGGCCACCGCCACGACTCGCCCGCCCCGATGGGGGCCAATGCAGCGGAAGCGGAGCGCTTCGGTCAGGTGTCCGATCAAATCCCTGGACATCGTTACTACCCTCCTCCCAGCCGTCAGCGCTGATGCCGCCTCCTCGCCTCCGGTTGCGGCACCGCTCACCAGTGTCGCATGAGTGCGCGCTGTAGAGAAGTCGTCGACCGGAGTCGCCGCCGAACCGCACTCGCCTGATCGCCAGGGAGCGGCGCGGCTCCGTCCCCGTCGGTTTCGGCGCCAGCGTGTCGCACGCGTGGTTGCTCGCGCACCGGTCCCTACTGGACGCACCCTGGCCTCTTGCGGAAAGAAACCGTAACGGCTATGCACTCGCTACTCGAGTTCGAGGTGACGCGTGAGTCGTCGATGGGTGAACGCTCGCTTCCCGAGGGGCCATGGCGTGCTGGCTGGGCGCTCGACTGGCATACCGAGCCAGCAGAGCAAGGCGGCGTGCACCGTACCCCAGTCGCGGAGCGGCTCTACCAGTTGCAGTACCAGTCAGATGCCAGTTAGGTGGCGCCGTTGGTCGTAGCCCTGGCTGACTTTCTCGACACGAGGGTCGTCAGGCTGTGGTTGGCCGCGATCGTTCCTGTTCCCCCGTCCAACGAGGATCGTCCTCTCCAACCGGTGCGTGAGCTGGCGCGTGCACTCGCCGAGCGGACGGGGCTGCCTCTCGCCGAGCGGTATCTGGTAAAGCAGCGGCCGACGCCGATGCTGAAGAGCATCGACTCGCTGGCCGAGCGGGAACAGGAACTCGCTGGGGTTTTTACGGTGACCGATCCGGAGCGCTACCGCGGCCAGTGGGTGCTGCTGTTCGACGACATCTGCCAGACGGGCACCACACTTGCGGCGGCCACGCGGGTACTCCGCGAAGAGGGTGGTGTGGCTGGGGTGTATGTGCTGGTGGTGACGCTGACACGCACCTATCCGGAAGGCGCGGGCGGTGCGTGGAGAACACGCTTTCGTTCGCCGGACAGGGACGATGTGGAGGGGGACCCGTGGGGCGACCAAATACCTTTCTGAGATACGTACTCGTGCGGCAGACAGGGGCGTTGCGGCGAGCGGGGTAACCGACTGGATCGAACTCGTTCCCGAAGACCCGCGGTACCCGCTCCAGCTCCGCGAAGGGGCGAAGGACGTCCGGCCACCGACGCTCTTCTGCCGGGGCAACCTCGAGCTTCTGGCGTCGGATCGACTGGTCGCCATCGTCGGGTCGCGCCGTGCTCGAGCGGGCATGAGGGCACGGCTTCAGAAGTTCTCGCTCATACGCCTTCAAGCGCGTCGTTCTCCTGAGCCAATGAACGGCCAATGAACGCGAGAGCCACCGTATACTGACTGACCCTAAAACGACGTGCTCGTTCTCGGATACAGCAGCTCGAGATTCGGCGCGGACAGGGATAACTCGTTCGTTATCATGGATGCGCGGGTGTCGTGCTCCCCCATACAGCGTTCTTCATCGCTCGCACTGTGCTCCCTCGTCCGAGCCGCCGACGTCGGAGCGAGGCGCTCACCCAGGTTCGCGCGTGCAGTCGGTTCAGGTTGTCGCTTTGTGCTCCGATCAGCCTGCTTCCGTTGGGCTACATGTCGTGGACCATCCTCCGTGCGATCTCCCTGACTGCTCGTCCCGCGCGCTCCTCCCAGAGGCAGGCACACGACGGGGTCGTTTGGCTCGAACGGTGTCCGCTGTGAGTCCAGGAAACGGTGCCGGCCGGGACGCGGTCGGCAGCAGGTGTTCCGACCCGGAGGGCTCCAGCCCCGGAACGGGTCGGTGCTTGGTGCCTCAGGTGGGACCAGTGCGCGCTCGTCGCCACCTGGCTCGCCGGCGCCCGTCGTTCGCTCACCGCCGGAAGGGGAAGGGCTCGCGGACGCGGATGCGGTGAAACTCCTCCGCATAGTGCATGCCGTGGCGCACGCCGCGCTCCATGGCGGCCTGGCGCAGCCAGCGCTCGACGAGGGCCAGCCGGTCTCCGAACTGGCTGCGATGCGCACGGAGCGCGGCGAGCTTGCGCTCGAGCGTCGTCGTGATGTCGACCGCATGGTTCAAGACCGGTGCGTTGATCACCCAGATCTCCTGGACGTGGTGCGGAGCGAGCCCCTCGCGCAGGAGTTCGGGAAAGTCCCAGGCGTTCCCTGCTGCCGGGTAGGCAGCTGCCAAGGCGGCTTGTCCGACCGCCAGATGATCGGGGTGATAGCGCCCGACCTGGTAGGCGGGAGACCAGTTGCGCTCCGGTGAGGGAATGACCAGCACCTGTGGCCGGTAACGGCGGATCAGGCGCACCAGATCCCGGCGGAGTTCCAGGGTCGGCTCCAGCTGGCCATCCGGATAGTCGAGGAAGTCGACGCTCGCCAACCCGAGGATCCTGGCTGCCTCGCGCTGTTCCGCCTTGCGCTGCTCGCTGATGCGCTGGCGGGCTTCTGGGCTCACGTCGGTCGCGTCGTCCGGCCCGCCCGCTCCACCATCGGTCACCACGACGAGCCGGACGATCCAGCCTTCTTCCACCCAGCGCGCGACTGTTCCACCACAGCCGATCTCCATGTCGTCCGGATGAGCCACGATCACCAGCGCGTGCCGTTCGTCCCGCTCCGTGGTCATCGTCCTTGTCTCCTTCCGCCATCCTTCACTCGGTCCGTTCGCCGACCTCGACGATCCAGCAGGACGCTCGCCCGACTCTCCGGCACCCGATCTCACCTCGTGCTCGCGGTGCAGAGAACGACCGAGAGCGAGCCGATCGTCCAGCGATCCACTGGCAACGGTACTGCAGACGAACGCGCTAGCGGTATCCGACTCACACTCGATCCGGTGCTTTGGCGGATTCCTGAAAGCACGATGGGGGAACGTCGCGACAGAGCGTGCTGGGGCGGCGAGACAGACGTACCGCTGAACCGCAGTGCGGCACGAGCGGCGGTGCCGAAATGATCGACGGTTTGCGGCAACCCTGGCGGTTGCGCAGCAGTTTGCTCATCGTCCTGATCGACTTTGGACCTGGGAAGCTTTCTGAGCTGGGATCGGCGATCGGACGGAGTATCCGCGAGTTCCGTCGGAATGTGCGGGACGAGACGTCGGGTCAGCGAGCCGCTGAGAGAGCGCGCACTCCCGAGACGGCGTTCTTGCGTTGGACACTGGCTCGCCTCCGACGTGTTCCGGGGTTCCGAGTTCCCGGTTACTGAGCTGCCCAATGTAGGGCGGGAACCGGGCACCGCGCGAACCTGCTCATCGGCTGGTCGACCGCCTCGTGTCAACTGGCTCCTCCGCGCTATCCTTGGTGCGCGGGCTATGGAGCGAGTTCGCCGTACCTAGGACAGTCAGAGCTCTCATCGGGCAGCTCCGGAGAGTCGTTTCGCCAGGTCGCTGACCCCTCGCTCGACCGGTCTTCGGTGCGCCGAGCGCTCCCTAGAGCCAACGAGAACGGCGATGCTTGGCAGGACAAGTCTCCCGTTCGAGCGACGCCGAGGAGACGACAGGGTGTCGACGGGCCCCCTTTCGCCCTCGGCTTTACTTGCCGACATGGAGAGTGGGCGAATCGCGCCGTGCCGGAAAGGAACGGGGAGCCATGCCGCGCTGGGTCGTAGCGCTCCTGGTCGCACTCATCGGGGCGAGCCTGAACGGCGTCCTCGTCCCGACCAGTGCAGCGAATGATCCGGAGGCGCTGGTCCGCCCACCAGCTGGCTTCGCTGCTGCCCAGTCAGCTCTGCTCGCTCAGGCTGCCGAACGCGCCCGCTACCAGCGCATCTTCCCGCCGGATGACCGGGTTCGCGTCACGCCGACTACGAGCTTCCCGGCCTCAGCGATCGTCCTCCTCGTCGGTGAAACGGCTGACCGGAGGCTGTTTTCCTGCTCCGGGACGCTGATCGGACCGGCAGTTGTCCTCACGGCCGCGCATTGCCTCTACCTCGCCGAAACGGGTGGGTGGGTCGCCCGCCTCGCTGTCGTCCCCGGAGCCGATCGCCAGAGAGGGCAACTGGTGACCCCGTTCGGAACCGCGTCCGCGATCGACGCATCGGTGCCGCGCGGATGGGTGGAGGGCGGGACGAGCCCGGACAAGACGTACGACTTCGGAGTCGTCCTGCTCGATCGGCCGCTGGGCCTGCAGGCTGGGAGCTTGCCGCTCGCTGTCGTAGCCGATAGCGAGTTGGAGAACCGCTCCTGGCCGGTGACGACAGCTGGCTACCCGAGCGACAAGCCGTTCGGCACGCTTTGGTTCGCGCCAGTCGGGCGGCTCCTCGTGCAAGGTGACGACTTTTTCCTGACCGACGCGGATTGGATCGAGGGAGTGAGCGGTGGCCCGCTCTTGCGCGAGGACACCCAGAGCGTCTTCGGGATCGCTGTGGCTGAATCGTTCGTGGCCAATATCGCTCGCCGGGTGACACCAGATGTCGTGCGCTTCGTCGAGCGCTTTTGTGCCGACGCTGGTTGTCAGCTCGGGGCATCGCGGCCCCCGGCGCCGCCGGGTGAATCAGGACCGCGCCCAGCTCCACCATCGCCCGGCGTCGGGATGCGCTTCGTCGCGGTGGAACCGGCACGCTACGCGACGGTCCTTCCTGGCAGGGTGCGCGTGAGTGTCCAGGTCGAGTCGGAACGGCCGCTGCGCGAGTTGGCCGTCCGCGTGGCGTCCTACGAGGCGCGCAGTGACCAGCCGACCGTGTCGCTGGATGCCTGGCTGGATCCGGGGAACTACACCATCGAGGCGGTCGCCCGCGATACCAGCGGACGCGAACTGCGCACGATATGGGATATCGTGGTGAGCTGGGATCTCGGCGATACGCTGTGGTTCGACAGCCAGGGGCGCCCCAAGGCCGAAGCAGTCAACGCGACCGTGCGCGCGTTGGTCGAGGCCTTCCGCTGGCACCTTTACGGGACGAGTTGGGACGGACGTGACCATCGTGGCGCGATGCCGACCCATGCCCAGGCGGTCCGCCCGCCCGAACCGGTGCCGGTCCTGGTGAACGCCGACGGCTTCGACCGGGAGGTCACCGTGACCACGCTCCGTGCGCTGGTGGAAGCCTTCCGTTGGCACCTCTACGGTATCTCGTGGGACGGCGCACCGCACCCGGAAGTGCCGACACACGCCCAGCGGCTCCTCCCGCCGGAGCCGGTTGACACCTGGTTCACCCCTGAGGGGCAACCGATCCCGGAAGCGATCACCGGCACATTGCGTGCGCTCCAGGAGGCCTTCCGTTGGCACCTCTACGGTGCCACCTGGGATGGGACGCCGCGCGTCGATATGCCGACCCATGCCTGGGGATGATGCCGCGCTCATTGCCCCCCGGCCAGCGGGATGACCGCACCATTCAGGGCAGCTCCTTCCTGTGAGCAGAGATACCAGAGCAACGCTGCCACCTGTTCCGGCTTGACCCACTTGGTGAAGTCGGCGGTGGGCATGGCGGCGCGGTTGGCGGGCGTGTCGATCGTCGCCGGGGCGATGCAGTTCGCCGTGACGCCGGTGCCGCGGCACTCGCGCGCGATCGCCAGCGTCAACGTCACGACAGCCTGCTTGACCGCTGCATAGGCGACGGCACCGGGACCAGGATCGAGCGCGGCTCGGGCACCGACGGTGACGATCCGCCCGGAACCCTGTGCGAGGAGGTGCGGGAGCGCCGCCCGCAGCACGGAGACGGTCGGCCACAGATTGAGCGCCAGCAGCTCCTGCCAGACCTCCTGCCCCGTCTCGGCGAGACGACCGGGCCGGAAGCCACCGGCCAGGCACAGCACCCAGTCCAGACGACCGAACCGTTCGAGCGCAGCAGCCACCGCCCGTTCGCCTCCCTCGGGATCGGCGAGGTCGACGGCGAGCCCGTCGACGAGGCCGGCCAGCGAGCCGAGCGACTCTTGGAGTTGCTCCCAGTGTGCGCTCGTGCGATAGGGCACGAGGAGACGCGCACCTCGCTCGGCGAAGAAACGGACCACCACCGATCCGACTTGCCCAGTCCCCCCGCTTACCAGCGCGACCGGAACCTCGCCCGTCATCTGGTTCTCCTCTCGTCCGCTCGAGCACAGCTCGAGGCTGAGTGTACGGAGGAGGTCAAGGGAGCGCGAGTGGTTCTGGTCGACCGATCGCGAACCCTTGTGCGTGATCCACTCCGAGTTCGCGGAGGAGCGCCAGCGTTTCCGCGCTCTCGACCCACCCGGCGATCGTTTCCGCCCCCACAGCGCGGGCGAGCGCGACGATGGCGCGCACGATGCTCTGGTTCACGGGGTTCTCCGCGAGATCGACGATGAACATGCCATCGATCTTGATGAAGTCGATCGGCAAGTGACGCAATTGGTAGAGGGACGAATAGCCGACCCCGAAGTCGTCCAGCGCGATGCGACAACCGCGCTCGCGCAATCGTTGGAGGTGCTCGTGCGCTTGGACGAAGTCGATCAATGCTGTTGTCTCGGTTACCTCGAGGACGAGTTGTCTCGGGGCGAACGGGCAGCGTTCGAGCAGGTCGCGCAGCACAGCAAAATGACGCGCTTCGCGCAATGTTCGAGCCGACACATTGAGATGAATGCGGCCGCGACTCGTGAGATTCAGCTCGCACGCACGCTCGAGTACCCACAGATCGAACTGGGGCACGATCCCGAGACCTTCCGTGACAGGGAAGAACATGCCGGGTTCGAGCACTCGCTCACCTTCCCGAAGACGAATCAGGAGTTCGTAGGCGGCGATGCGCTCGCGGCGAAGGTCCAAGATCGGCTGTGCGAAGAGCAAGAGGTTCCCGTTCGCCAACGCCGACTGCACGATGGAGAGGTGCGCTGTCCTCGGCTGTTCGGGTTCCGCGATCGCGGGTTCGTAGACCTCGAGACGGTCACGCCCGCGGTATTTGGCCTGGTAGAGAGCCCGGTCAGCGGCGATGAGCAGTTCCTCGACTGTCGTCCCGTGCTCCGGAAAGAGCGCGATGCCGCAGCTTGCGCGGAGGCGGATCACCCGATCGGGCAGTGGGACCATGATCTGCCCGATCACGTCGAGCAACCGCCTGCCGACGCATTCGGCCCCCTCACGGGTAACCGGGTGCAGAAGAGCAGCGAATTCGTCTCCGCCCACGCGGGCGACGAGGTCGTCGGATCGCAGGGTGCCGATGAGCCGGTTTGCGACTGCACGCAAGACGGCGTCACCAGCAGCGTGACCGAGTCGATCGTTCACCTCTTTGAAGTGGTCGAGATCGAGGAGCAAGAGGGCACCGGATCGTCCGCTCCGCACGGCACGAGCGAGCCGCTCCTGCAGCGTCTCGAGCAACGCGTGGCGGTTAGCGATACCGGTCAGCGTGTCATGACGGGCGAGGTATGCCAGGCGCTCCTCGACACTCTTGCGCTCGCTGATGTCTTCGACTGTTCCCTCGATGACGAGGGACTGACCAGCCGGTGAGTGGTCGGCCCGAGCCGAGACACGCACCCAGATCAGCCTGTTGTCCCGACGTCGCCAGCGGAATTCGGTACCGGCCAGGATGCCATCACCCCCTAACTGGTGCAGCCAGCGCTGGGCTTCCGACCGATCGGCAAAGGCCTCGCTCAGCAGCTGCCCTTCCAGTTCATCGGGACGCTCCCAACCGAGCAGGGTAGCCAGTGCCCGGTTCGCCCGCAGGATGCGCCCATGAGCATCGAGTTGGAAGACACCGATCGGCAGCTCGCTGATCAGTCGCTCGGTGCGTTCATGATCCAGCGCGCGCATCAGTCCGACCGCAACGATCTCGCACAACAAGGTGGCGAACCGGAGCTGCTCCTCGCTCACCGGGCGAACTGTCCAGTAATTGGCCACGATCACGCCAATCGGTTGCCGGGTCGCATAGAGTGGGAGGAAAGCGGAGAGGCGGACTCCGGCTTGCTGCACCGGTGTTGGAATATGAAACGGCCAATCGGGTTGGTCGAGTTGGACGGTGAAGGGGTGACCGGTATGGAGCGCCCAGGCTGGTCCGTTGTGTGTCGGCGGTTCCAGTGGGAGCCACAAACGACCGATCCAGTCAACTGCCCAGCCATGGGCAGCCCGGAGAACCAGGAACTGTCCGGAAGGATCAACGGTGAGCAAACTGATGGCATCCGGCTCGAGCACGGGCTCGAGTGCGGCGAAGAGCGCATCGGCGACCTCGACGACGCTACTCAGCCCGATCAGCTGTTGTGCCAGGTGCGTCGCCTGGACCTGCTCGTCCGAGCGAAGCCGGGCGAGTTCAGCTGCGAGCTGCGTTCGCTCGATCGTCGCAGCCAGGAGCTCACCGACGAGATCGAGCACCGCTTTGTCGCTGGGAGCGAGGTGGGGGAGAGAGCGATACGCCAAATTGAGAACGCCGAGAATCGGCCCGCTGGGAAGCCGGAGCGGGATGGAAAGATGCCAGGTGAGTTCCCCGGTCCCCCGGTGGTCACCGGGCTGTTCGCGCAGGCGAGCCAGGCGCTCGCAGGCGAGCACGGTCGCGGTCTCCGTCAGCTCGCCAGCCAGTGCCATCCGCTGGCAGCGGCACGGTGACCAGCGGAGTTCTTGGCGATCACCAGCCTCCAGAGCGGGCGGAAGTCCGGTCGCAGCGACCAGTTCGAAGCGCTCCCCGACGCGCATAGTGACCCAGGCAGCGGCGGCAGCGAACGTCTCGTAGAAGAGCGGAAGCGCTTCGGCCAGTGCCCGGCGGACATCGGACTCCCGATTGAGGAGAAGCATAGCCCGAGCGAGCGTCGCGAGCCGAGCTGTCTCCGGGAGCACCGCTTCCGTCGCGGAGGATACGCGGGCAGGCGGATCGGCACTCTTTGCCACGGTCTCCACCTCATCTCGGCGCTCGGCGCGCAGCGACAGCCAGGCGACAGCGTCTTCTCTTGCTATGATAACGTGCCTTTCTCATCCGTGTTATCTAGCCCAAAGGTCATGATTCGCCGTGGAGTGGGCGAGGATCGTCGATGCAATGCCGCTTCTGCTCGATCAACTCTACAGTGGTGCCGAAGCGGTCGCGCTGAATCCGCGCTCGCTGGCTACCAGGTGCAGGATGCGCCAGCCAGCGAGGCGCAGAGCGGCGACCTCGGCCAGTGTTCCCGGCTGGCCGTGCGGGCCAAAGGTCCAGTCGCGCTGGTGCGTCGCCGGCTCGACGGCCAGCGAGCGCACGGGAGTTCGCCAGCCCAGGCGAACCTGGAGGAGCGCATCGTAGCCGTGATAGCTCGGCTGGGCGTTCATGCCGAAGTGACCCAGGGGATACTCGTACCGGTGCAAGGCCAGCCAGGCCGGGCCGTTCACGACGACCAGCGGCCAGCACGGAGCAGCCCGTGCAGCGGCAACGACAGCTTCCTGCGCTGCGCTCGCCTGCTCGGCCAGCTTGGTCCGCCGGGCGACGAAGGTCACCCCTTGCAGGAGGGCCAGCGCGACCAGCAGGCCGCTGAGCGCCACCGCGACCAGTCGGCCGCGTGGCCAGCGCCAGCCGGCCCGCGGCAGCATGCCCCAGAAGGTCGCGAGAGCCGGTGCGACCGGATAGAGCAGGCGCGGTCCGTCCTGGACGTACCCCGCAAAGGGGAGAAAGCAGACTACTGGCGCGAAGAGGAGGAAGCCGAGGACTAGGATCGCTGCAGCCGAGCGTGCCTGGCCCCCCAGCCCGTGGACGAAGAGCCCAGCGCCGAGCGCGAGGAGCGCGGAGACGGAGACGGCGCTCCAGGCGTGGCGGGTCAACCACTCCGCATCGACGAGGACCGTGAGCTGGCGCGTCACCGGGTAGGCAGCCGCTTGCAGCCAGAAGACGACGTTCTGGAGGCGATCCCACCAGGTCACGGCGCGCGGGCCAGGCTTGGCGAAACCCCAGAACCAGAGCGCGACGTAGGCACCGTTGCCCGCCAGCGCGCTCGCCAGCCATGGAGCGAGAGCGCGCCAGGCGCGCCGAGCCCCCCTGGGCACCAGCGTGCCGGCGAGCAGCAGGCCAGCCAGTGCGCCGGTCTCGTGCAAGCCGGGTGCGGCGAGCGCGAGGAGCAGAGCGAGCCCGCACCAGATCCACCGCCGCTCGGTGTCGTCGCCTGCGCGGAGCCAGGCCAAGAGCGCCCCGAGGAGGCAGCTGGTAACCAGGAGGTGCGGCAACGAGCAGACGATCTGCACGGCCTGATAGGCGAAGGGAAAGCTGGCGAACAGTGCCGCCGCGAGCGTGGACGCGCTGCGCCCAGCCAGTCGCCGGACGAGCCGGCCGAGCAGGAGCACGTTCGTGGCGTGGAGGAGCACCGCCAGGGCGTGATAGTGCCAGGGCTCTCGCCCGCCGACGAGTTCGTGTACCAGCTTGTAGACGACGAAGGTCAGCGGGCGGTAGTAACTGAAGCCGGGGAGCGGGCGGAGCAGGAGATCCTGGTAACTCGTCTCCCGCGCCAGCAGAAGATCGTAGCTGTCGTCCAGGAGAAAGCTGAAGCGGAGCGAGGGCAAATAGAGCGCGAGCGCCAAGACGACCGGGGCGAGGGTGAGAACACCCAGCAGGGAGCATCGGCCGAGCGCGCGCACGCGGTGCTCGCGCCATCCTCGGGCTGCTCCGTGCTGGTCACTGCCGGGCATCTGCCTGCCCGTCCTTCCGCTGGCTCGGTCGGATGATACCGAGTCGGCCAGGGAAACCGCTCGTGCGTCCGCGCACCGACAGACGTGGCATCCGCCTCCGGCGGGCGCCCGATCGGCCGGGCGCACGTTATGAGACGACCGCTCGGCTAACGGGGCAGAACCGACGCTGCGTCCTCGAGCCGGCGAGCACGGGCGCTGGCTCGGCCGCGCCGAGCAGCGAGTGGCACAGCGTGCGCGTGCTTCCCAACGCGCGACGCGGAGCGGAAACTGGCGCGAGCAGCGATGCGGCTGATCCTGTTCCGCAGAACCGAGGTGGGCAAGTCAGTGGGCACAGTGTTCTCGGTGCTCAGAGGCTGCCGCGCCAGACGGCCCTGCGTCAGCGGGTCACGGTGAGCCCCAGGAGACTGCCCATCTCGCGCAGTTGCTCCCGGGCCTGCTCGATCGCCTGGCCCTCGCGGGCCGCGCGGAGCAGTCGCTCCGCGGCATCGGCCAGCAGCTGAATCGCACGTGGCGTATCCAGGTCGTCGGCGAGGGCAGCAGCCAACTGGTCGCGCAGCGGGGCGAGATCGAGCGGACTGCCGCTTCCGCCGGGGGCGGTGACCGCCTCGCGCAGCCGTTGGACGAGCGGCTCGAAGCGAGCGGGGCCGTCGTCCTCGTAGGCGAAGGGTGTCCGGTAGTGGTGGCTGAGGAGATACAGGCGGATTGCGTCCCCAGTGTGCCGCCGCAATGTATCGCGGACCAGGACCAGGTTGCCGAGTGACTTGGACATCTTGGCACCCTCGTACTCGACCATGGCCACATGGACCCAGAAACGGGCAAAGGGGCTCGTACCGGTGTAGCTTTCCGACTGGGCGATCTCGCTCTCGTGATGGGGATAGATGAGATCGTAGCCGCCGCCGTGCACGTCGATCTGCGGCCCCAGGTACTTCATGGCCATGGCACTGCATTCGATGTGCCAGCCGGGCCGACCAGGCCCCCACGGACTGTCCCAGGTCGGTTCACCTGGTTGGGCTGCTTGCCAGAGAAGGAAATCGAGCGGGTCTTCCTTGCGGGGATCCTGCGGGTCGGCGCCCCGCTCGGCCGAAAGGCGGATCATCTCGTCGCGGCTACAGCGACAGAGGTGCCCATAGTCAGGGTCACTGGCGACGCGGAAGTAGACGTTACCGTCACGCATGTAGGCTGCCCCGCGCTCGAGGAGTTTTTGAATGATCTCGATCATGAGCGGGATCTCCTCGGTCGCCCGGGGGAAGACGGAGGGGAAGAGCACATTGAGGGCGTTCAGATCCTCCTGGAACTGGCGGATGTAACGGTCGCCCAGCCGATCCCAGGGCTCACCGACCTGGCGTGCCTTGCGCAGGATGTCGTCGTCGATATCGGTGATGTTCTGAACGTACTTGACGCGCCAGCCATGGTACTGGCAGATGCGGTTCAGGATGTCGAAGACCAGATACGTCATGGCGTGGCCCATGTGAGTCGTATCGTAGGGAGTCACGCCGCAAACGTAGAGGCGGACGGTTCGTCCGTCGAGTGGGGCGAAGGGCTCGATCGTCCCGGTCAGCGAGTTGAACAATCGCACGGCCTCGCTCGCTCCCTCCAGCATTCCGGCAGCTCGCTTCGCGTATCCTACCATCGGAGTGCCAGGTCGGAGTTCCCTGATTCGGGAAGGGAGGGTACGATGGCTGGTCAGGTCGGTGAACGGGCTCCCGAGTTCCGTTTGCCGAGCACGCTCGGGCATCCCTTAGCGTTGTCCGAGATCCTCGCTGAGCGGGTCGCCGTTCTCGCCTTTTTCCACTTCGCCTTCACGAGTGGCTGAGCGAACGAGCTGTCCCAGTTGTGGGACAGGATCGAGGAGATCCGCGCGCTCGGGGCCGAGGTCTATGGCGTCAGCTGTGACAGCCATTTCGCGCAGGCAGCCTGGGCGCGCGAGCTGGGAATCGGCTTCCCGTTCCTCAGCGACTGGAACCGCGAGGCGATCCGCGCCTACGACCTGAGGCTCGACGAACTCGCGGGCTACCGCGACGTGCCAGCCCGGGCGATCGTCATCGTCGATCGCGACGGAACGATCGTGCACCGCGATCGGGCACCGCTTCGCCAGCTGCCCGATGTCGAGGCCGCGCTGGTCGTGCTCCGCTCACGAGCGGCGCGCTGAGCTGGCCGTCGTCGAGACCGTCGGCGCTGTCTCGGCTGGCCACGGCCCCTCGCGCAGCCGGCGGAGAGCTGCCTCGACCAGCCGCCGGGTCGCTGGTGTCGGCTGTCCCACCTTGAGCTGGACCAGTTCAGGCGGGAAGAGAAGGTCGAGCGTCCACTCCATGGCCAGACGGATGCGGCGGTCCCAGCGCGGGATCTGGAGCAGCGCGTAAGTGCGCCAGAGCCACCAGGCGAGGAACCCGGTAAGCGTCACCCGGCCGAGCCAGGCGATGGCATCGTGATCGCCCAGCGTCACCATCATGCCGCGCGTGCGGTAGCGCATCGGCTGGAGCGGTTCGCTCCGCAGGCTGGCCACCAGATTGCGGGCCAAGAGCTTGGCTTGCCGGACCGCGTGCTGGGCCGTTGGGGCATACGGGCGACCGGTCGCCGGATCGATGACGGCCGCGTTGTCGCCGATGGCCCAGACGTTCGGATGACCGGTCACTCGCAGGTACTCGTCGACCACGATGCGACCGCGCTGGTCGAGGGGGAGGCCGAAGCTGCGGACGATAGGGTTCGGTTCCACACCGATCGCGCTCACGATGGTGCGCGACTCGAGGCGCGTCCCGTCGTCGAGGACCACAGCGGCTGGTTCGACCTGAATGACCTTGCGGCCGAGCAGGACCTCGATCCCACGCTGCCGGAGTTCCCTGGCGGCCCGGTGCGCAACAGCGTCCGGGAAGCCGGTCAGCAGGCGCGGCAGGGCTTCCACGAGGACGATCCGCGCGGTATCTGGCTGGATCGCCCGGTAATAGGGGAGCGCGTGCGTGAAGAGACTGCGGATCTCCGCCGCCACCTCCACACCGGTCGGTCCGCCTCCGATCACGACGACGGTGAGAAGCCGGCGTTGCTCGGCCGGATCGGGCTCGATATCGGCCTGCTCGAGGAGGTCGATCAAGTGGTTGCGCAGCGCGAAGGCGTTACTCAGCCGCTGCACATCGAAGGCGTAATCGTCCAGACCAGGTATGCCGTAGGTCGCCGGGACGCCGCCCAGCGCCAGCACCAGATGATCGTAGGGCAACTCGAGTGGGCGCTGGTGGTGCTGGTACAGCCCATGCTGGATCGTCACCGTCTGCCGCTCGAGATGCACACCGGTCAACTCACCGACGTACAGGCGGGCGTGCGGCAGGACGTGACGGATCGAGGTGAGGATCGTTTCCACGCGCAAGCCCCCAGCGATCACCTCCGGCATCAGTGGGTAGAAGACGAAGGCGTTCTCGCGGGAGACGAGCGCGACCTCGACGTGGCCGGCGCGAGCGGCGTGACGCAGCTGATGAGCGGCCGTCACTCCGGCGAAGCCGCCTCCAGCGATGACGATGCGAGCGGGGGTGGTCGGTTCGTGCTGTCGCATCCTGTTTTTCCCAACCTCGTGTGTCGCGGCAGGGCTGGCTGCCGCTCGACGAACCCCGAATTGTAGCGCAACAGAGAGATCAGTTGCGGCTATGCTGTGACGGGAGACCCGGTCCGGCGGGCTCGTCCGCTTCGCGGCGACGTGCCGAGCCGGGGTCGCGAACGAGAGGAGGCGACGGTGGGAGCACGCGGGTTCGGATTGGCAGCAGCGGTCTCGCCTGACGTCATCCGTGGTGCAGCCAGCGCCTGCGAGGCGCTCGGCTATCGCACCTTCTGGGTGAACGATACGCCGGACGGCGACGGCTTAGCGGCGCTGGCCGCTGCGGCTGCCGTGACCAGCCGGATCGCGCTCGGCGTGGGGGTCCTGCCGCTGACGCGGTGGACACCGGAGCGGATCGTCGAGCGGGTGCGCGCGCTGGACCTGCCGCTCGACCGGCTCCGGCTGGGGATCGGTTCGGGGACAGGACCTGGCGCGCTGGAGCGGGTGCGGAGCGGCGCGCTCGCGCTGCGGGCAGCGCTCGCCTGCGAAGTGGTGGTCGCGGCGCTCGGTCCCCGCATGTGCCGCCTGGCCGGTGAGGTGGCCGATGCCGTGCTGTTCAACTGGCTCACGCCGGACCATGTACAGCGCTCGACGCAGTGGGTCGCCGAGGGAGCGCGACGAGCTGACAGACCGTTACCCCGACGCTACGCCTACGTCCGGGTCGCCCTGGGCAGTGCTGCTGTACCCCGCCTGCAGGAGGAAGCGGCGCGCTACGAACGCTTTCCTGGGTACCGCGAGCACTTCGCGCGGATGGGCGTACCGGCGCTCGCGACCGCCGTCGCCGTCGAGCGAGCCGAGGAGTTGGCGGCTGCGCTCGCACCCTGGGAGACGGTTCTGGACGAGACGGTCGTCCGCGCGATCACGGCCGGTGACCGGCTGGATGAGGTGCTAGCGCTCGTCGAGGCAGCGGCGCCCGGCCGTCAACTCGGCTCGGGTGGCCAACTCACCTCCTGACCGGCGAGGAGTCGTTCGACCTGCTCGAGATGGAGCCGGTCGTGTTCGACCAGTTGCTCGACCAGGTCTTCGACCGTGACCTGGCCGAGCCGCTCGTGGATAGCCGGTCGCTCCCAGTCCTTGAGGGAGAGCGTCATGAGCGTGGTCAAGGTGTCTCCGCGCTCGTGTCCTAGTTTGTCGAGCGCCTCGCGCAGCGAGGTCGTCGTTTCCGCCAGCGCACTCAGATCGACAGCCCGGAAGTAGGGGGTGTCCTGCGCGACCATGCGCAGGATCCGCTCCCGCATCAGGGATTCCACTGCGGCCAGATGCGCCACGACACGCGCCAGCTGCGCACGCTGGCCTTCTCCATCGGAACCGGCCTGCTCGAGCAGGGCGGTCAACCGGCGCGGTGTCTCGGCGAGGAGATCGATCAGTTCCTGATAGGGGTGGAGCATGGGCGGCTCCTTCGTGCACCGGCTCAGTGCGGCGGCTCGCTGGCCGGCAGATCGGTCACGTGCCAGGTGAGACCGAACGGGTCGCGGAAGACGAACGAGTGTTCCCCGCTCTCGGCGACGGCGTACCCTCGGACCAGCACTTCGGCGCGGAGTTCCAGGAGCGTTTCGGGGGCGACGCGCAGGCTCAGATGCACGAGCCGGGGCTCGACGAAGACCGTGCCGCGACCAGCGAACTGGAGCAAGAGCTGGAGTGGCCCGTTGCGGAGCAGGACATACTCCGGCACGATGCCGGTCCGCAGAGCAGTGCCCCAGTCGAAGTCGGCTGGCAGATACTCCCAGCCCTGACCCGCTCGCCGCACGCGCCAGACGACTTCCATGCCGAAGAACTCGCGGTAGAACCGCTCCGCTGCTGGCAGATCGGCCACGCGGATGGCGATATGCTGAAGCGCTTCGAGGCGGAGCGTGCGGGGTGCAGGCAGGAGCGGCTCGGTTCCGGGATCCGGCAGCGCGAACGGCAAGCGCCCGCTTCCCGGTGGAGCCGGCACCAGTTCCGCGTGTACCGGTTTCAGTGCCTCGCTCATGCGGCGATCCTCCCCAGCAGCTAGCGGTACCACCCCAGCGTCGCGAGCGCCTGCGTTCCGAGCAGGCCGAGTTGCACCTCGTAGAGCGTCCCTCTGGCCTCCGGATGCCACTCGAAGCGCGCTCGCTCGAAATACTGCACGGTGTATTCCTTCCTGTCGGCCGGGTTCACCTCGCGGAACTCCGGGCTGATCGGCAGCCCGAAACGGGCGAGCCCGCCGTTCTGCTCCCAGTATCGCAGAAAGGCACCGCGCACGACGAACCCTGTCTCCGGGAAGTACCGCTCGTCCGGACCGAGCCGCTCCGGTGGTGGTTCCGGTGCGAAAGACCGGTCGCCGAGCGCCCACCGGCCGAGGTGGGCGAGTTGCACCTCGCTCGGGGTGCCGCGGTACTCCGGCCAGTACTCGAAGCGGGCCCGCTCGAAGAACTGGACTAGCCGCCCGCCGCTCCAGAACGGCTCGGTGAGCGGGTAGCCGAAGGCGGCCAGCCCACCATTCTGCTCCCAGTAGCGCCGGAAGGGGCCGCGCAGCGTGTGCCCCGTCTGCGGGAAGTAGCGCACTGCCGGGTCGTCCGGGCGAGGGACGCGGCTGGTCGGCACCGCTTCGGGACGGGCCAGCTGCTGGTAGACCAGAAATGCCGGCTTGCGCGGCCAGGGGATGGCCTCGCGGCCATAGACCATGCCCGAATCGAGCAGGCGAACCAGCCCCCAGCTGGCATAGCCGTGGCTGGTGCCGAAATCCTCGAACTTGAACCAGAAGACTCGCTCGACCTCGGGTGCTTGCTCCCAGATGAGCGTGTAGACCTGGCGCAGGAACGCGGCCTGCGCGAGTTCGCTCGCTGTCGGCTGCAGGACGCCGGCCGGTGACCAGGCCGGGGGATCGGCCGGCAGTCCCACCTCGGTCAGCCAGATGGGGGTCGTATCGCCGTAGGCGAGCTGGAGCGCGCGCAGCTCCCGCACGACCGCCAGCACGCTTCCAGCATCTGGCAGGAAGTAGGGATGGAGGGAGAGCGCGTCCCAGGGATAGCGACCGGTGCGGTTGCGATAGTCCTGCACCGCCGGACTCTGGTAAACGGCCTCCAGCCACGCCAGGTGCCGGTCACCGTCGGCATGCCGGTCGAAGAGCAGGCTCCCAGCGATGACGCGCGTCGACGGGCTCCGCTGTTTCACCGTCTCGTAGACGTCGACCGCGAGGCGCCCGTAGATCTCGGGGCGGACCGCGTGCACGCGCCCGCCGGTCTCCTCCCACAAGAGCTCATTGGCATTGGGCTCGTTCAAAAGCTCGACCGCGGCAAGCGCCGCGCCGTAGCGCCCAACGATCTCGGCCGTGCGCTCGACGAAGGCCCGGGTATAGTGGTTGCGCCCTTCGCGGTCGGGTGGCTCGTCGATGCGCGAGAAGGCGTAGGTGGGGTCGACGTCGGCCAGGATCCCCGAACCGAGGACCGTCAACACCTTCATCCCGTAGCGGGGCGCGAGGTCCCAAAGATACCAATCGTGCTTGTCCCAATCGATCCAGCCGGGACCCGGTGCGCGGTCGTACTCGGCGTGGAACTCGATCCGCACCCAGCGTGCGCCGAGCGCTGCCATCTCGGCCATCATCGACTCGAGGAAGGCGCGGTTCAGTTCGACTGGATACCGCTCCGGATCGGTGTTGAACTCGTACCAGGGGTCGCGCCCGACGATCCCGAAGAACTCCGGCCAGCTGGCGGGATCGCGCGCGGCTGCTGCTGGCTGGACCGGCAGCGCGAGGCCGGAGAGCAGTGTCGTGGACACCAGGAGAAGCCGCAACCAGCGAGTTGCGAGCACGGCTGCACCCTTCCCTTCCCGTTCGGCAGGCGGCCGCGACGCTGGCTAGGCGAGGGAGCGGGCTCGCCGCCACGGCTCGAGCACGAACCGTTCCAGCGCCTCGGCGACTCCGTCCTCGTCATGCCCCCGCACGACGGCATCGGCCTGAGCCCGCACGTAGTCCGGCGCGTTCCCCATCGCCACGCCCAGGCCAGCGCGGCGCAGGAGGGGGAGGTCGTTCTCGCCGTCCCCCACGGCGAGGACGTCCTCGAGCGTGAGACCGAACCGACGAGCCAGGATCTCCACACCGCTCGCCTTGCTCACGCCCGGTGCGTGCACGTTGGCCACCCAGCGTGGCAAGGCAGGGATCAACTCGAACGGGCCATGGTGATAGACGGGAAGACCGGCGCGGGCCAGGCGGGCCGTGGCGCGCCGCAGGGCGCGCTCCGGACCGAAAAGGTCGATGGTGAGAACATCGGGCAGGTCCACAACGGCCGCGGCGGGCAACCGGTCGAGTTCACCGGTGCGCGGCAACAGCTCTCGCTCGAACTCGGGGAGTGCCGGCAGCGGGTCGGTGACCAGGACGAGCCGCTCCCCACTGGCCAGCCCGCGGAGGGCGAGCGCCCCCAGCCCCTCGCGCTCGGCCTCGGCCAGCGCGCGAGCCAGTGCCTGCCGAGCGAGCGGTCGCTCGGCCAGCGCTTCCTCGCGCTCGGCGTCCCAGACCAGCGCGCCGTTCACCAGGACGAGCGGGAGCGGCAGACCGAGTTCGGCCAGTACCGGACGGGTCGCGCACAGCCTCCGACCGGTCGCCAGCGCGACCGGAACGCCGAGCTGACGACACTCCGCGATGGCTGCCCGCACGACCGGTCGCACGACATCGCTCGGGTCGAGCAACGTACCGTCGATGTCGAGGACGACCATGCGGAAAAGGCGCTGGGTGGAAAGTGGCGGTTCGTGCCGCTCCATCCCGACTCCTCAGCTTCCTCACCGATCCCGGTATACCACAGGATCTGTCAGCGGTCGTTGCGGATTCCTGATGCGGCGTTCTACTGTCCGTGCGACGATGCCGAGACACGGCCGCCGTGTTCCAGAGCCTCGCCACTCGAGTTCCCAGAGAGTGCAGCAGGATGTCGCTTCGTCCCCGGCGCGGAATCCTCCCATCGCTCGGTCAGCTCGGTGCCAGACCGCAGCCGTGGAGGGTCATTCTCGACGAACTGCCCGCACTGGACGACAATCGGGCTCGGTAAGGAGAGAGGAGGCACGCGATGCAACTCACCCGCCACCGCACACCAGCCGGACCACGCTGGGCGCTCGACGGCCGCTGGCTACCAGCTGGTTTCCGGCTGAGCTGGCTTCTCGAGCTGCCGGCGGCCGCGGCACGCCAGGTGCTGGCAGCATTACCGCTCGGCGAGCCGGCGGAGGGGCCGCTCCTGGCACCGCTCGATCCCGAGCAGGAGGTCTGGGCAGCCGGGGTGACCTACTTGCGCAGCCGCGATGCCCGCATGGCCGAGGCACAGGTGAAGGACATCTACTGGCGGGTCTACGAGGCCGAGCGACCCGAGCTCTTCTTCAAGGGGCAGGGGTGGCGGATGGCGGGGCCCGGAGAGCCGGTGCGGGTGCGACGGGACAGTCGCTGGAATGTGCCGGAGCCCGAACTGGCGGTCGTCTTCACCCGCACACTGGAACCCTTCGGCTATACCATCGGCAACGATGTCTCCTCGCGCGACATCGAGGGAGAGAACCCGCTCTATCTCCCGCAAGCCAAGGTGTACGACGGTGCGGGGGCGCTCGGGCCCGGGATCGTGGTGGTCGAGGGGGAGGAAGCGCTCGGCGCGTGCGCGATCGCGCTGGAGATCTGGCGAGAGGGCCAGCTGGTGGTCCAGGGCGAGACGACGACGGAGCGGATGAAGCGTGCTCCCGGCGAACTGGTGCGGTGGCTGGGGAAGGAACTCAGCTTCCCTTGGGGCGGCGTGCTCATGACCGGGACCGGGATCGTCCCGCCCGACGAGTTCTCGCTCCAGCCGGGAGACCGCGTGGTGATCCGCCTCGGTTCCCTCGTCCTCGAGAATCCGGTGGAGTGAGGACGGGAAGGGGTGCCCCGGCGAGCGCACTGCGCAGTCGGCACGGGAGCTCGATCGTTCCGCTGGATACTCGGGAAGGCGATTTTGGACCGGCCTCGTTCTCCCGGGGCCCGGGTGCAGGTGGCTGGGCCGTCACGCCTGGCCAGCGGAGCACTCCGGCGTGCCTTCGCCGGGCGAGCCGGGCGTACGGCGGGAGTTCCCGGCGGTGCGCCGCGGCCCGTTGCCCGGCCTGGGGAGCGTGGAGATCCCTCGCCGAGCAGCATGGCGCCGGCCGCAGCGCTGCCGGCGGAGCGCACCGGGGCGAGCGGTTACAGTGGCGCGGTCGGTCGGGGACGAATCACCGATGATGGCCACGATACCACCGGCAGAGGATGCCCGGGTGCCCGCGCGTGGGCGAGCGCACTTGGCCGCTCACAGTAGCTCGGGAGCGGGGTCGCGCGGGCGGATGGGCGGAGCGGCAGGGCCGACCGACAGCCGCCCGCGCCCGGTGGGACGACGAGCGGGCTGGCGCGCTGGTGCACGATCTGTTCCGGTGTGGCGAGGCCTGCCGCTTTGGTACCGCGCGAAGCTCGGCTCGAGAGCAGCTCCGCGCCGAGCGGGGAGTGTCAGCTGGGCTGGCGCGATGCGGGGGTCCGGCGGCGCGGTCGTGTGGTGAGGCGGAGACGGGCGGCCGGGGCTTTCGGCCCCGGCCGCCCTGCGCGCGGAGTCAGCTACTTCTTGATCCGCGGCTTGACGATGTTGCGTGGATTCCCTGGCCCACTGCACGCCTTCTTCGTCGGATCGCACGGCGTGATCGGTGCGATCGTGTTCGGCGGGCCGCCGGTGCGCGGCTTGCCCGAGCCTCCGCCGCCGCTCGAGCTCGTGCAGTGACCAGGGCCGAGATACCCTTCGTTGAACTGCGCCAGCGTGTCGGCCCAGGCGAGCACCTGATCGCGGCTCGCTGATGACGTGTCTTCGAAGTACGCGGTCGCCGCGTCGATCGCCGCCTGGACGCTATCCGGCGCGGTGGCGCCATTCGCCACGTTCAGGACCGCAGCGATGTACTGGTGGGCCAGGATGTAGTATTCGTCGCCCCGCCGCGGCGGTGTCCAGAGGACCCCGCGCCAGGTCTTGCCGCTGTCGAAGAACGTGGCATCCGGCGAGTACCCCGCGGGCCACGCACTCGGATGGTTCTTCCAGTAGCCCTGCGTGTAGGTGCAGCCCTCCATCCCGCCACCCGGCGTGGTCGGGCAGTCCGGCGCGGTGATCGTCACGGTCGCCGAGGCGGTGTGAGTCTGACCGCTGTCGTCCTCGGTCAGCGTCACCGCGTTGACCAGTTCGACGGTCGCGTTGCAGACCGTGTCGTTGGTGACAGTGATCTCGAGTTGCCCAGTCCAGTCGTCATACACGGTCCAGTTCCACGGTCCGCTCGGCGAGCAGGTGAACCCGCTGGGGCAGGTCAGCGTGTCGGAGATGGTCGCGCTCTCGTCCCGCTCTTCCGGCGAGCTGGGAAGCTTGAAGCTGTCCGAATCGGGCGAGGGGCCGAACTCCTTACCAAGATGCCCCGAATGGTTCGTGATGGTGATCTTGGAGTCCACTTTGTAGGAGGCACCCGCTACCGGCGTGAAGGGGATCGTGTAGGGGTAGCAGTAGCTCTCGCCAGGGCCGAGCACCTCTTTCGAGGAGACGTCGACCAGTTGCCAGCCTACCAATTCTCGATAGGGACCACCACCCGTCTGGTAGAGGAGCCGCACTTGGATCTTGAGATTCTCAGTCGGACGCTCGCCGCCGTTCCTGACGCAGACCTGGCCGGTCACCTCATACGTGTCGACCGGCTCACCGCGGTCGGCAGTGATCGTGAAGGTGACGCTCGCGCTTTGCCCCTTCTCGAGTGTCAGGCTGGTCGGGTCGGCTGTCTTGGTCACCGTCCAATCGTAGTCGCGGTACCAGTGCGGGGTGGCCGTGACGGAGGCGTCTTTGAGCGTCGTCCCAGCTTTGCCACCGCCCTGACCTTGCGCCAGAGCGGCTCCTGGAACGACCAGGGAGACTACCAGGCTGAGCAACACGAGCACCGTCAGCAGTCGTTTCGCCATGGGATTTCCTCCCTTTCTGCACCGTCGGCCTGTCTGGTGCTATCGCCGCCGTGGCGTTCGATCCGTCAGCATCCTGCTCCCTACCGCATCGCCCACCTCCTCGACCCTCGCCCGATTCCTCGGCCGCGGCACCCCCTGGACGTGCCCGGCCAGCGGTCACCCACTGTGCGTCTCTTGCCGTTTCTCGGCCGGTCGCCTGTCCTGGCGGGTCCAGCCGGTACTCGCGACCTACCCGAATGGTACCTGATAGGCTAGTACCAATATACCATATCAACTCGCATTTTGTCCAGATGTCGCTCAGTGACGTGTCGTCTCGCTCGCGGAGCTGGGTCGGCTGAGCGGCCGGCCAGCTGGCCGGGAGGGCACTCGGCTGGCGTCCGCCACGCCGCCGGGTCGAGCCGCGGCCGGTGGAAGCGGGGCGCCGGCTCACCGGCTGGCCGGTTTCGCCCCGGTGGACCCCGGGGCTCGCACGCTCCGGCCGGAGCGTGACTTGACGAGGATACGATCCTATGGGAAAATAAGGCTAGGATCTCCGGTACATTCAGGGGATTGCGCTGCGGAGAGTCGATCGAAGGGAAGGGAGGCCTCACGATGCAATCGTGGAGGGTGCGACCATGGCTCGTCCTCCTCGTCGCTGCCGGACTCGCGGTCCTCGTTCCCGGGCTGGCGATGGCGGATAATGTCGTGGTGACCGGCAACGCGATCCAGATCGTCGAGGGTGTTCGGACGGTCACGATCCCGAGCGGCGGATCGGCGACGGTCAGCTATTACATCGAAGCGACAGGTCCGAGTGAAGGTGACCCTCAGGGCGGCTGCAATGCGAGCGATCGTACGCCGGCGACACTGACCTTCTATGTCGGGAGCACGCAGCTCGGTTCGGGGACGACGCCGGTCGCGGCGAGTCCAGCTTCCCTGAGGTTCACGGCCTGCAGACGCGGCAACACCTATAACGACCAGCAGGTGACCTTTTCCTCCAGCACACCGGGCATTTACGTGATCACGGTGCAAGTCACCGGTCAGGGTTCCTATGACACGAGAAACGCGACCTTCACGCTCGTCGTCCAGGCACCGACAGCGACCCCCACACCGACACCGTCCGACACCACGCCACCGCAGATCACGCCCACCGTCAGCGGCACGCTCGGCAACGGTGGCTGGTATGTGAGCGACGTGACGGTGAGCTGGACGGTGACGGACCCCGAGTCGCCCGTGACCTCGACCAGCGGGTGCGGGACGACGACGATCACGGCCGACACAGCCGGCACGACGCTGACCTGCACGGCGACCAGTGCGGGTGGAACGAGTTCGGCATCGGTCACCATCAAGCGCGACGCGACACCGCCGCAAGTCACGTGCTCACCGCCCGATGCGGACAACTGGTATGGGACGAACGTCAGCGTGCCGTGCTCGGCGAGCGATACCACCTCCGGATTGGCTGACACGAGCCCCGCGAGCTTCACGCTGAGCACGAACGTAGCCGAGGGCCAGGAGACGGCGAGCGCCGAGACGGGTAGCCGGCAGGTCTGCGACCAGGCTGGCAACTGCGCGACAGTTGGCCCCTACACCTTCAAAGTCGACCGCAAGGCACCGGAGGTGAACTGTGCGCCGGAGTCGGATCCCGCCACGGCGGACGGCTGGTATGGGGACAACGTAACGGTCAGCTGCACGGCGAGCGACGGTGGGTCGGGGCTGGCTGACTCGGAGAACGACGCCAGCTTCACGCTGAGCACGGAAGTGTCGCCGGGGGAGGAGACGACGAGTGCTGCGACTGGCTCGCGGACGGTGCGGGATGCGGTCGGGAACGAGACGACGGTCGGTCCCTACACCTTCAAAGTCGACCGCAAGGCGCCGGAGGTGACGCTCAGCTGCCCCAGCGGGCAGATCCTCCAGAACACGTCACGCGTCGTCGCCACGTGGACGGCGAGGGACGGCGGGTCGGGCGTGGCTGGGAACGACTCGGGTGAAATCGCGCTCGATACCAGCCAAGTCGGGGTCCGGACTGCCACACTTCCGGCTGGTTCCGTGCGGGATCGCGTGGGCAACGAGAGTGCCGCGGTGAGCTGCACCTACACGGTCATCTACCGCTGGAGCGGCTTCTTCCAGCCGGTCGATAACCCGAACGTCTCGAACGTGGTCAAGGCCGGTAGCGCCGTGCCGGTCAAATTCTCGCTCCATGGCTTCCAGGGGATGGATATCCTGGCCGGGGCTCCCCAGGTGGTCTTCGTCAACTGCATGACTGGGCCATCGGATGCGATCACCGATGCCAGCACGGCTGGGAACAGCGGCCTGCACTACGATGCGACTACCGACCAGTACATCTACGTCTGGAAGACCGACCGTAACTGGGCAGGGAAGTGTGCCAAGCTCGTCGTGACGCTCAAGGACGGGACATCGCACGAGGCGTGGTTCCGCTTCACCCGCTGAGCTTTGCCTCGCTGACCGACGCGCGTGACCGGGATCGGGTTCGATCCCGGTCGCGCCATCCGTGCCCGTCGCGCTTCCGACTCTCCCGGCAGGCACGTCAGTCAGCCAGCTCGCCGGAACCGACTCGCGAGCGGTCGCATCCGGCTCGCTCGGCGGGACGAGCGGCCGAGATCGAAAGCACAGAAGCGGCGCCGGTTCGCTACCGGCGAGCGCTCCCTCGCTGGACCGGTCCATCTGTTCCTGACTGGACGATCGAGCTGTCGGTTCCGAGCCGGCTGACCTGCCCGCGACGGCTGGAGCATCGCCCATTGCCGCTACCCTGCGGGTACCGCTCCGATCCCGCTCCTCGGTCGCTCGGCCGGCGGTCTGGGAGCTGGTTTTGCCCGCATCACGGCCTGGCCGACCGGCGCGACTGGGCGGGCAGCTGGCTCTCTTCGATCAGCTGCGCTGCCGTGTCGACGACCCGGTTACTGACGCGTGCTGCCTTCTTCCGGGATTTCGATCAGCTCGGTCAGGACGCCGTGACACGACTCGTGGTGGATGAAGGCGACCGGCAAGCCATGCAGGCCGATCACTGGCTCGCGGTGGATGAGCTGGAAGCCCTGCTCCTCGAGCTGGCGCAGGGCCGCGCGGATGTCGCGCACCGCGTAGGCCACGTGGTGGAGTCCGCCACGCCGCTGGAGGAAGCGTCCGAGATCGGAATCCGGGTCCTTGGGCTCGAACAGCTCGACGTGCCCCTCGCCACCATGGAAGAGCGCGATCCGGGTGTGCGGGTAGTCCGCGATGCCGTCGAAGGTGAGCCCCAGCTTCCGGTAGGTCTCGATCGCTGCATCCAGGTCAGCGACGACGATCCCGACGTGGTGAAGCCCGATCACCGGCACGGGTACCATACCCCGATACTCCCCTCGCTCGTGCGGCCGATCGCAACGCACTGCGTCCGGTGCGTAGCAGGTTCGAAGTATAGCAGTGAACTCACTGCGTGGCGCCGCGACTCCCCGTCCCAGCCCGGCGGACCGGCACGTTGGCGACCAGGCGGTCACCGCCTTCGCCACGCACGATCGTGATCTCGATCCCCTGAGGCTCGATCTCCAGGTGACGGGAGAGGATCTCGCACATCTCGCGGCGGATCGCCTCGAGGACATCGGGCGTCAGCTTGACGTGGTCGTAGACCAGGACCTCGACCAGGCGTTGCTTGGCGATCTGCGCGCTGCCGCGCGGCGTCCGGCTCGTGCTGCGACCGAAGAGCGCGTCCAACCAGCCCATGCAGTCTCCCTCCTCTGGTTCAGGCGCGGCTACCGAAGCCGAGCGCGCGCAGCATGCGTCGCCAGACCCCATCCGGTGTGTCCAACGGCTGGAACGGCACCTCCTCGCCGAGCAAGCGCGCGGCGATATCGCGGAACGCCTGACCGGCCCGCGAGTGGGGATCGAGCGCGACCGGCTCGCCCCGGTTGGTCGCCGTGACGATCGTCTCGTCGGCCGGCACCACCCCGATGAGCGGGATGGCCAGGATCTCCAGGACGTCCTCGACGGAGAGCATGTCACCCCGCCGGACCAGTTCCGGATCGATCCGGTTGACGATCAGCCGCGGGGGCGGGAGCTCGGCTGCCTCGACCAGCCCGACGATGCGGTCGGCATCGCGGACAGCGGAGACTTCCGGATTGGTGACGACGAGCACCTCGTCGGCGCCAGCGATCGCGTTGCGGAAGCCGCGCTCGATTCCCGCCGGCGAGTCGATCAGGACGAAGTCGAACTGCTGGCGCAGTTCCTGGCAGAGGGCGCGCATCTGCTCCGGCGAGACGGCCTCCTTGTCGCGGGTCTGGGCGGCAGGGATGAGCGCCAGGTTGGTCAGCCGCTTGTCGCGGATGAGCGCTTGCCGGAGTCGGCAACGGCCCTCCACGACGTCGACGATGTCGTAGACGATCCGATTCTCGAGTCCCAGCACAATGTCCAGGTTGCGCAACCCGATATCGGCGTCGACCAGCACGACCGCTTTGCCGCGGGCGGCCAGTGCCGCCCCCACGTTGGCCGTCGTGGTCGTCTTGCCGACTCCACCCTTGCCCGAGGTGATGGTGATGACCCGGCCGTTGCGATCCTGCTGTTCCTCCACCGCACCCCTCCTCCTGGCGCACTACCAGGCTAGCGTCGTTCGATCCGCCAGGGCTCGATCACGATCTGCCCATCGACCACCCGTGCCAAGGCTGGCGCATCCAAGAGCTGCCCGCCGCGATCAGGTGCGCGGGCCACCAGATTGGCGATCCGCAGCTGCATCGGCGCCAGGCGGAGCGCCGCGATGACGGCGTCGGTGTCGCCGTGTCGTCCGGCATGGACCGTCCCGCGCACCACGCCCCAGACCAGGACGTCCCCGCCGGCGACCACCAGCGCGCCCGGATTGACGTCCCCGATCAGGACGAGATGCCCCTCGGCTTCGACCGACATGCCGGAGCGGAGCGTCCGGCGGAGATAGGTCGCGCTTCCATCGGGAGTTTGTTCGCTGTCCGGCTCGATCAGGCGCAAGCGGCGGGCTGGTTCGGCGGTCTCCGTGCGGAATCCCCAGCGCTCCAGCCGCTGGCGCACGTCACTGGTGGCGGCACCGATCGCCTGGATCCGGATTCCGTGGCGATCGAGGAGCTGCTGGAGCGCAGCGATCTCGTCCAGGACCGGCTCCCGTTCGGAAAAGTCGAGCGTCAAGGCGGCACCGCGGAAGAAGCTGGACCGTGACTCGAGGAGATCGCGGACCTGCTCGAGCACCACCGCGAGGGGGGTGGCGCGCGGCAACAGGAGGCGGACGCCGTCCTGGGTTCCACGCACGCGGACCGTCGCTCGTGCTCGTTCGTCGTCGAGCATCGCCTACCCTCTCGCTCCTGTTTCCGGGCTGATCCGTCCGAAGTAGGTCGCCAGGATCCGGTCAGCGACCGGGACAGCGAAGGTCGCGCCCTCTCCCCCATCGCGGATCAGGACGAGCACCAGCACCGCTGGGTCGTCGTAGGGAGCGAAGGCGGTGAACCAGGCATGCGCCTTCTTGTAGCGCCCGTTCTCCGCCTCGCCGTACTCGGCTGTCCCCGTCTTGCCGGCGATCGGGATGTCGTCTCCCGTCAGCACGAACTTTCCTTTCGCCGTCCCATCGGTGACGGTGCGGCGCATGCCGCGGCGGACCGTCTCGAGATGCTCGGGCGCGATCGCCAGCTGACGCGCCGCTTCCGGCTCGAACCGCCGGACCACCTGCCCACTCGCGTCGCGCAGTTCGCGGACGATCCGCGGCCGATAGTAGGTCCCCCCATTGGCGATGGCAGCCAAGGCACAGGCCAGCTGCAACGGCGTGCAGGCCAGGTGTCCCTGGCCGATGGAGACGTTTATAGTATCTCCGACCGACCAGTACTCCCGCAACGTCTGGAACAGCCAGCGCGGGTTCGGCACCAGGCCGTCGGCTTCGCCGGCGAGCTCGATACCGGTCGGTTGCCCGAAGCCGAACACCTGGCGCAAGTACTGCTCGATCCGCTCGATCCCCAGTCCGACGAAGTAGTGCTTGGCCGGGTCACCGGGGATGTAGTAATGGAGCGGCTCGCTGCCACCTTCCGGCGTTTGGCCGGGCGCCCCGACGTTGTAGAAGAACACGTTGCAGGATTGGGCGATCCCGTCGAGGACGTCGACCTCACCGTGCCCGCTGGCCAGCCAGCAGACGTAGGTGTTGCCGCCTGCCTCGTCCCAGACAGTCGGCACGCGGATCGCTCCCCGGCAGGTGAAGGTGCTCGCCAGCGTGATGACCCCTTCCTGCAGCCCCGCGCAGGCGAGAAGCGGCTTGACGGTGGAGCCGGGCGGGAACTCGCCGCTGATCGCATAGTTGACCAGCGGGTGGAAGGGGTCGTCGAGGAGCGCCTGGTATTCTGCCTGGCTCAGGCCATGCACGAACTTTTGATTGTCATAGGTCGGCAGGGAGACCAGTGCCAGGACCTCGCCCGAGCGCGGATCGAGCACGATGGCCACGCCGGACCCGACCGGATCGCGTCCTTTTTCGCGGGCAGCGCGATCGGCAGCGCGGATCCCTTCGGCCAGCGCCGCGGTGACGGCCTTTTGCAGGGTCGAGTCGATGGTCAGCACCACGGTGAGTCCCGGGACCGGCTCGCGCCGTCGCTCGACCAGTTCACCGACGATCACGTTGCGGGCATCGACCTGCACCCAGCGTCCCCCGTGCTGACCGCGCAGGGCGGGTTCCATCGCTTGCTCGACTCCGCCACGCCCGACGCGGTCATCGGGACGATACGGATTGGCCGGACTGTCGCCGCCCGCTGCGTCGTATTCTTCCTTGGTGATTGGCCCGACGTAGCCCAGGATGTGCGCGAACTCCGGCCCCGCCGGGTACTCGCGGACGAGCTTGTCGTCGCTCACGTGGATCCCGGGGAGAGCAGCCGGGTTCGCTGCCAGCGTGAGTGCGAGTTCGCGCGGGATGTCGTCGGCGAGCACGACCGGTACGGCGCTCCCCGCTGCCGACTGCGCCAGGTAATCGAACCGGTTGAGGACATGCACCCCTGGGAGGCGCTTGGCTTCCTGGCGCAGGGCTGCGGCTTCTTCCGGTCGGAGCTTGTCGCGCACGATGACGTACTTGCGGTCCTTGGGGGCGGAAAAAACCAGCCCTGCCAGGTCAGCTCCGGGCACACCGAGCACCGTGCCGAGTGCGTCGAGAACCGCCCGCTCCTCGCCGGGTGGCAGCGCTGGCCGGTGCACGACTAGGACATCGTCCAGTCCCAGAGCGGCGACGATCTGGTCCCGCACCTGCCGGTACGTTGCCTCGTCGTCGGGGAGTTCGGCGGGGACCAGCCACACGGTCCAGCTCCGTCGGTTCCGGGCGAGCACGGTGCCGTTGCGATCGACGATCAGTCCGCGCGGGGCGCGCAAGGGTTCGAAGCGCACCATGCTGCCCTGAGCGGCTGCCTGGTAGCGTGGGCGCTCGCGCAGCTGCATGATGCCGAGCTTGGCCAGGACTGCGCCGAAGCCGAGCACCATCGCGCCGCGCAGCAGGAACACCCGTCGCGTCATCCGCTCGTCGCGCGTCGGTTCCGGTTCTTCTGGTGGCGCGATCGACTTCGGCGCGGGAAGATCGAGTCCGCGCCGGGCCGGCCTAGTGCGCACGCCTGACCCCCAGACGTCCAGCGAGTAGGACGATGCCGTAGACCAGCGGGACGGCGATCAGGTTGAGGATGCCGACCAGCATGGCGGTCACTCCCGCGTCCAGCCAGGCTTCCCAGCGAGCTGGCCAGTGGACGAAGAGCAGGATCGCCCGGTAGCCCAGCGTGAGTCCTCCCACGATCCCCATGAGCGGGAGGAGGGCGCTCCGGTAGATGCTCTGCCGTGCGGCTGTTCCGGCCAGCACGGCTGGGACCAGCGCCAGGAAGTGCCCACCGAGCGGGCTGGCCGCGAGCAGATCGAGCGCCAGCCCCCCCATCGCTGCCCAAAGGAATCCAGCGCGCATCCCTTCCAGGGCGCTGGCGACCAGGACGACTCCCAGAACGAGATCAGGGAACAAGCCGAACGGCGTGACGCGCGGCAGGACGAGCACCTCCAGCGCAGCTGCCCCGAAGAGGAAGATCGTGATCATGATCTGCTGCACTGCGCTCCACCCCTGCGCCGGTCTCGCGCCAATCGTACCACGCCTGCCTCAGGCTCCCGGTGGGCGAGCCGTCTGGAGGACGCGGATCTGCGCCTCGGCTCCCGGCATGCCGCTGTGCTCCAGTGCCTGGATCGTCCGCTCGACCGGATAGGGAACGCGCTGAAAGCGGGCGCTCCAGCTCGTCCCGTTCCACTCCAGGAGCGCGTAGGCGGCGCGCTGGTCGCCATCGAAGGGCAGGCCGACACTGCCCACCGCGACGACCAACCGGCTACCGATCTGCCAACGGGCTTGCTGGTGGATGTGCCCGTAGGCGAGCGCTGCTCCACCGCTCTCGTCGAGCAGCGCGCGCAGTCGCTCGGACGGGGCATCGGGCGGGACCACAGGATGCGGGCTGGACGGTGTGGCATGGACGATGACCAGCGCCGCGCCGGTCGGTGCGGGGACGACGAAGCGGAGCGGCAACGAGGCGAGATAATCGATCTGCTCGCTGCGTAGTCGCTCGACGCACCAGGCATACCGAGCAGCGAGGGTGGAACTGGCCAGATGGTCGAGGCGGGGGTCCTCCACCGGCGTGGCGGGCGGACGGCCGGTCGCGACCGCGACCAGGAACTCGTCGGTGTTGCCGCGGACGGCTGGGATTCCGCGCTGGCGGAGGAAATCGATGCATTCGGCTGGCCAGGGGCCGCCGAAGGCCGCATCACCGGCCATCACCACGAGATCGGGCGAGTCCTGTTCGATGGCCTCGAGGACTGCCTCGAGCGCTGGCAGGTTCCCGTGCGTATCGGACAGAACGGCGACGCGCATACCTCACCCTCCTCGCTGCGTTGCTCATCCCGTACGATCCTACTGCGCCCAGTGCTGGCAACGGGCAGAATAGATCGGGGAAGGGAAGGAGCGCACCCGAGAGAGGGGCTCGCGTATGGAATCAGCCCAGCGGATGCCCGCGGAAGGGCGGCAGCGCGTCGCGATCGCTCGCGTCGTTCCGGAACTGGACTGCGGGCGCTTTCCGGTCAAGCGGATCGTGGGTGACGAGTTCATCGTGGAGGCGGACATCTTCGCCGATGGACACGATGAGCTCGCTGCCGTGCTGCGCTACCGCGGGCCAGGGGAGACCGGCTGGCGCGAGGTTCCGATGACCTTCCTCGGCAACGACCGCTGGCGAGCCAGTTTCTGTCTCACCGAACTCGGTCTCTGGGACTATACCGTCCTCGCCTGGATCGATCGTTTCGCGACCTGGCAGCGGGATCTCCGCAAGCGGGTCGAGGCGGGGCAGGACGTACGGGTCGATCTCTTGATCGGCGCAGAACTGCTGGAGTCGATCGCCAGCGCGGCGACCGACCAGGACGCTTCGTTTTTCCGCGTCGTCGCTGCACGGCTGCGCAGCGATCCGGACGCGGTCGAGCTAGCGCTGGATCCGGAGCTCGCTGCGCGGGCTCGCGCCTGCGATCCGCGAGTGTTCGCCAGCGAGTATCCGCGGGTGCTGCGCGTGATGGTCGATCGCGAGCGAGCGCGCTTCAGCACCTGGTACGAACTGTTCCCGCGTTCCTGTGCGCCGGAGCCGGGGCGCCACGGCACGTTCCGCGACTGCGAGGCCTGGCTCCCCCATATTGCCGAACTCGGCTTCGATGTCCTCTATCTCCCCCCCATCCACCCGATCGGTCGCACGCACCGCAAGGGGAAGAACAACAGTCTGGTTGCCGGACCGGACGATCCCGGCAGCCCGTGGGCGATCGGGAGCGAGGAGGGTGGGCACGATGCGATCCATCCGCAGCTCGGGACGCTGGAGGATTTCCGGCGTTTCGTGGCCCGGGGGCGTGACTTCGGGATCGAGGTTGCGCTCGATCTCGCCTTTCAGTGCTCGCCGGATCATCCCTATGTGCGCGAGCATCCTGAATGGTTCCGCCGTCGACCGGACGGAACGATTCAGTATGCCGAGAATCCGCCCAAGAAATACCAGGACATCTATCCGTTCGACTTCGAGTCGCCGGCCTGGCGAGAACTCTGGCTCGAACTCTTGCGGATCGTCCGCTTCTGGATCGAGCAGGGGATCCGCATCTTCCGGGTCGACAACCCGCACACCAAGCCGTTCGCTTTCTGGGAGTGGCTGATCGCTGAGATCAAGCATGACTATCCGGAGACGATTTTTCTCTCCGAGGCGTTCACGCGACCGAAAGTCATGTATCACCTGGCCAAGCTCGGCTTCACCCAGTCCTATACCTACTTCGCCTGGCGGAACACCAAGGCAGAACTGGAAGCCTACTTCACCGAGTTGACCCAGACCGAGGTACGCGAGTTCTTCCGCCCCAATCTCTGGCCCAACACACCGGATATCCTGACCGAGTACCTGCAGACCGGTGGTCGGCCGGCCTTCCTCATCCGGCTCATCCTGGCAGCGACGCTCGGCGCCAGCTACGGGATCTACGGACCACCCTACGAACTCTGCGAGGCAACGCCGCTGGCCCCGGGGAGCGAGGAGTACCTGAACTCGGAGAAGTACGAGATCCGGCATTGGCAGCTCGATTCGCCTCACTCCATCGCGCCGGTCATCGCCCGCGTTAACCGGATCCGGCGCGAGAACCCCGCACTCCAGCAGGACTGGACGCTGCGTTTTCATCCGGTGGACAACGACGAGCTGATCGCCTATTCCAAGACGAGCCCCGATCGGCAAAACGTCATCGTCACGGTCGTCAATCTCGACCCGCACCATCGTCATGGTGGTTGGGTCACGCTCGACCTGGCGGCGCTCGGTCTGGAGGCCGATACACCGTACCAGCTGCATGACTTGCTGACCGGCGAGCGGTACATCTGGCATGGTGCCCGCAACTACGTCGAGCTCGATCCGCACGTCATGCCGGCGCATATTTTTGTCGTCCGTCGGCGCGTGCGCTCGGAACAGGACTTCGAGTACTACCAATGAGGTGCGTCCATGGCTGTCCGGCTGACTGAACGTCGTCGCCCTGCACCCGTGACCCAACTCGCCGACGATCCGCTCTGGTACAAGGACGCGATCATCTACGAACTGCACGTCCGCGCCTTCTTCGACAGCAACGGTGATGGAATCGGCGATTTTCCTGGGCTCACGCAGAAACTCGACTATCTCGAAGATCTGGGAATCACGGCAGTCTGGTTGCTTCCCTTCTATCCGTCCCCGCTCCGCGACGATGGCTACGATATCGCGGACTATACCGACGTCCACCCGTCCTACGGAACCTTGCGCGACGTCAAGGAGTTCATCCGGGAGGCGCATCGGCGAGGCATCCGGGTCATCACCGAGCTGGTGCTGAACCACACCTCGGACCAGCACCCCTGGTTCCAGCGCGCGCGTCGTGCCGCGCCGGGTTCGGTCTGGCGTAACTTCTACGTCTGGAGCGATACGCCGGAGAAATACAAGGAAGCTCGCATCATCTTCAAGGATTTCGAAACCTCCAACTGGGCATGGGATCCGGTCGCCAAGGCCTATTACTGGCACCGCTTCTACGCGCATCAGCCGGACCTCAACTACGACAATCCGGCGGTCCGACGCGCGATCCTGCGCGTCGTCGATTTCTGGATGCGGCTCGGCGTGGACGGCATGCGGCTGGATGCTGTCCCCTATCTCTACGAGCGCGAGGGGACGAACTGCGAGAATCTACCGGAAACCCACCAGTTCCTGAAGGAACTCCGGCGCTACATCGACGAGCGTTACCCGAACCGGATGCTGCTGGCCGAGGCGAACCAGTGGCCGGAGGACGCCGTCGCCTACTTCGGCAACGGTGACGAGTGTCACATGGCCTTCCATTTCCCGCTCATGCCGCGCCTCTTCATGGCGATCCGCATGGAAGATCGCTTCCCGATCGTCGACATCCTCTCTCAGACACCGCCGATTCCGGAAACAGCGCAATGGGCGCTCTTCTTGCGCAACCACGACGAGCTGACGCTCGAGATGGTGACGGACGAAGAACGCGACTATATGTATCGCGTCTATGCTCGCGACCCGGTCGCACGCATCAATCTCGGGATCCGTCGCCGCTTGGCCCCTTTGCTCGGCAACAACCGGCGACGGATCGAGCTCATGAACGGCCTGCTTTTCTCGCTCCCCGGGACGCCGGTCATCTATTACGGTGACGAGATCGGCATGGGGGACAACATCTACCTGGGCGACCGCAACGGTGTCCGTACCCCCATGCAGTGGAGCGCGGACCGCAATGCTGGTTTCTCCACCGCACCGCGCCAACGACTGTATCTCCCGGTGATCGTCGATGCCGAGTATCACTACGAAGCGGTCAACGTCGCGGCCCAGCAAGCGAACCCGCATTCGCTCCTTTGGTGGATGAAGCGCCTGATCGGGCTGCGCAAGCAGTTCAAGGCCTTCGGCCGCGGCTCCTTCGAGTTCATCCCCGTCGAGAACCGCAAGGTCCTGGCCTATGTTCGTCGGTACGAGCAGGAAACGATCCTGGTTGTCGCCAATCTCTCCCGCTTCGTCCAGTGGGCGGAATTGGACCTCTCCGCCTATCGGGGGCTGGTGCCGGTCGAGCTGTTCGGGCGCATCGAATTTCCGTTGATCGGCGACGGACCGTATCGCGTCATGCTGGGCCCGCACAGCTTCTATTGGTTCAGTCTCGAGCGACCGCGAGCTGGCGAGGAACCGGTGGAGATCACGACGAGCGAGCTTCCGCTCGTCCCGGTGCGCGAGAGCGAAGGGACCCTGGAACTGGGGAGCGGGCAGCGTGCGTTCGAGGAGATCCTGCCGCGTTACCTGCGCAAACGACGTTGGTTCGCTGGAAAGGCACGGCGGATCAAGCAGGTCCGCATCAGCGAGCAGGTCCCACTGGTGACCGGGGAGTCACCAGCGACCCTGGTTCTGGTCACGGTCGAGTACACCGAGGGGGATCCGGAGCAGTACGTCTTGCCGCTGGCGCTCGCCCGCGGTGAACGAGCCAGTGAGATCGTCGAGCGCACGCCCCATGCGGTCATCGCGCGAGCGTTGGTCGAAGGGAGCGAGGCCCTGCTCGTCGATGCCCTGGCGGAGCCGGCCTGCGTGCGGAGTCTGATCGAGCAGATCGGTCGTCGGCGCCGCTTCCGCGGCGAGCACGGCGTCATCGCGAGCCAGCCGACTGCCGCCTTCCGCCGCCTGGTTCGACCCGATGCGCCACTCCCGGAGCCGGTACTCAGTCGCGCCGAGCAGAGCAATACAACTGTCATCTTTCCGGATCGTGTGCTCTTCAAGTTGTATCGGCGGGTCGAACCGGGGCCGAATCCGGAGCTGGAGATGGAGCGCGTACTCAGCGAACGACTCGGCTTCCCACACGTGCCGCCGTTGGCCGGAAGCCTGGAGTACCAGCCAGCGCACGGTGAGCCGATGACGCTGGGGATCGTGCTCGGCTACGTGCCGAACGAAGGGGATGCCTGGCAGTACACGCTGGACGAACTGGCCGGTTTCCTCGAGCGGGCCCTGGCCTACAGCGAGGATCCTCCCTCGCTCCGGCTCGAGGTCGAGTCGCTCCTCGATCTGGCTGGCCAGACCCCACCGACGATGGTCTACGAGCTCATCGACACCTACGTGGAAGCCGTGCGCTTGCTCGGCCAGCGGACGGGGGAGCTGCACCGTGCACTGGCCAGCGTGACCGACGACCCGGCCTTCGCGCCGGAACCGTTCTCCATGCTCTACCAGCGCTCGCTCTATCAAGCGATGCGCAGCCACCTGCTGCAGACGCTCGCTTTGCTGCGCCAGCAGCTCGCGAGTCTCCCGGTTTCTACCCGCGAGCAAGCGGATGCGGTGCTCCAGCGCGAGCGCGAGATCGTGCAGGTCTACCAGAAGCTCCTCCAAAAGCTCTTGCCCGCGCAGCGGACCCGCTGTCACGGCGACTATCACCTCGGGCAGGTGCTCTATACCGGCCGGGACTTCGTCATCATCGATTTCGAGGGAGAGCCAGCGCGCCCGCTCAGCGAGCGGCGACTGAAGCGCTCGCCGTTGCTCGACGTGGCGGGGATGCTCCGCTCCTTCCACTATGCGGCCTCGGCAACGCTGCTCGAGCAGCAGCAACGTGGCTTGCTGTCCGATCTCGCTCGAGCGGAGGCCTGGCTGCGCTTCTGGTACGGCTGGGTCTCGGCGGTCTTCTTGCAAGGCTACCTGGAAGTGGTGGGCTCGACGGCACTCGTCCCGAGCGATTCCAAGGACCTGGGGACGCTGCTCGAGGCGTACCTCATGGACAAGGCGATCTACGAGATCCGCTACGAGCTCGGCCATCGCCCCGACTGGCTGGCGATCCCGCTGGGCGGTGTCCTCGAGCTGCTGCGGGCGCGGGAGGGGAGCGCATGACGACGCGCCAGGCCTTGCGCCAGCTGGCGCGCGAGGCGGGTATCCAGTTGGCGTATCGCGATCTCGCTGGACAGCGTCAGGTGGCGAGCGATGCGGCCCTGCTCGCTGTTCTGCGCGCGCTCGGTTTTCCCATCGGCACGCCGGAGGAGGCACCAGCCTTGCTCGCGGAGTGGCGGCAGGCACGGCTGGCTCGTCGGTGCGAGCCGGTCCAGGTGTGGCGAGCCGACCGCGGTACGCCGCGGCTCCAGCTCGTGCTTCCCGCGTTCCAGGAAGGGCGTTTCGAACTCGTCGTCCAGCGCGAGGATGGAGCGGTGCTGGAACTGCTACCAGCTGAGCGACGCTGGTCGCAGCACCAGGTCGGGCAGTCCGGCATCCCCGAGCTGCCTGGATATCGGGTGGAACTCGCCCTGCCGTACGAATTCCCTCTCGGCTACCATGAGATGGTGATTCGTTGTCCGGATGGCCAGGAGGCGCGGACGCTGCTCATCGTCCGTCCACCGACGGTGGCGCTGCCTCGCGCGGTCGGAATCGAACGGACCTGGGGAAACTTTCTGCCGCTCTATGCGCTCTGGCGCGACGAGCCGGGTGACGGCGCGACCTACACGAGACTCGACGAACTCGTCGCCTGGACGCGCGAACGCGGTGGGGAATTCGTCGGAACGCTCCCGCTGCTCCCGACCTTCCTGGGCGAGCACCCTTACGACCCGAGTCCCTATGCACCGGTCAGTCGGCTCTTCTGGAGCGAGTTCTTCGTCGATCCAGGCTGGTCTCCTTTTCCCGAGCTGGTGAGGGCGAGCCCGTTGGTCGTGTCTCCGGATGAGCAGGGGAATCGGTTCGTCGATTACCGGGCGACCTGGCGGGAGCGCTTCCAGATGCTGGCCGTACTGGCGCGGGAGGTCGCTCGGCACGAGCGGGCGCGGAGCGAGGTGGAAGCATGGCTGGCCCAGCGGCCGCTGGTATCGGACTACGCCAGATTCCGCGCGGCGGTTGACCAGGGTGAGCACCTGCCCCCACCTCGCCAGTACCGCGAGCAGGACCAGGGTCTGGATGAGGCCGCGTGGATCTATGTGGTCGCCCAGTGGCTGGCGAACCAGCAGCTGGCTGCCGTGGGGAAGGAGAGACTCTACCTCGATCTCCCGCTCGGCGTGCACCCGGAAGGGTTCGATGTGTGGTATTGGCCGGAACTCTTCGCTCAGGGGGCCAGCGCTGGTGCTCCGCCCGATCCCTTCTTCGCTGGGGGGCAAGTGTGGGGATTCCCGCCGCCGCATCCGGAGCGGATGCGGGAGGACGGCTATCGCTACCTGCGAGCGGTGCTGGCACATCACCTGCGGGCAGCGCGCCTGCTTCGGATCGATCACGTGATGGGTTTCCATCGACTCTACTGGGTGCCGGCCGGAGCGAGCGGGCGCGAAGGGGTCTACGTCCGGTATCCGGCCGAGGAGTTCTACGCCATACTGGCGATCGAAAGCCAGCGTGCCGGTTGTGCCGTCGTCGGGGAAGATTTGGGCACGGTGCCGCGGGCGGTTCGCCAGGCGATGCGGCGCAATGGCTTGCTCCGCATGTACGTGCTGCCGTTCGAGCGCCGGGACGGTCAGTTCACCGAGCCGGCGCCCGACGTCGTGGCGAGTCTGGTAACTCATGATCTGCCACCGTTCGTCGCCATCTGGGATGAGTGGGGGCCGGGTATTCAGGAAGCGGTGCTCGGCTGGCTGGCCGAGCGTGGTTCGCTACCCGAGTCGGAACGCGATCGCCGAGCAGCGGTTTTGCTCGGCGTGCTCCACTTTCTGGCGGAGAGCCCGGCGGCGGTCGTGGTGGTCAACGTGGAAGACCTCTGGTTCGAGCGGGAGCCGCAGAACCGCCCCGGAACGGGGCTGGAAATGCCGAACTGGCGGCGCCTGGCCCGCGTCGGCTTGGCGAGCTTCACTCGTGATCCGTTCGTCACGCGTGCGCTCGCCATCGTCGAGACGGCACGGAAGGGAGGAGGGGGATGACTGGTCGGCCAGTAGGCCCGGCGTGCCATGATCGCTCGCTGCTGACGGAGCACGATGTCTACTTGTTCAGCGAAGGGACATGGCTCCGTGCCTACGAGAAAATGGGCGCTCATCCCTGCGTGCTGGATGGCGAGGAAGGAGTCTACTTCGCGGTCTGGGCACCGAATGCCGAGCGCGTCTCCGTGGTGGGCGACTTCAACGATTGGACGCCGGGCAAGCATCCGCTCTGTCCTCGGGGCTCTTCCGGTATCTGGGAGGGGTTCATCCCAGGACTCGGCCCGGGAGCCCGCTACAAGTATCACCTCGTTTCTCGCTATCATGGCTACCAAGTTTTCAAGGCGGATCCTTACGGTTTCCGACATGAATGTCCACCCGGTACTGCCTCGATCGTCTGGGATCTCACCTACGAGTGGCAGGACGGCGACTGGATGCGACGGCGCGGGCGAGCCAATGCCCTGGATGCGCCGATGCAGATCTACGAGGTGCACCTCGGGTCCTGGATGCGGGTCCCGGAAGAAGGGAACCGCTGGCTGACATACCGGGAAATCGCTCCCAAGCTCGCGGAGCACGTGCAGCGCATGGGCTTCACGCATGTCGAGTTCTTGCCGGTCATGGAGCATCCCTTCTACGGTTCTTGGGGTTACCAGATCACCGGTTACTTCGCACCGACTGCGCGCTACGGCACACCTCAGGATTTCATGGCGCTCGTCGATGCGCTGCACCAGCAGGGAATCGGGGTGATCCTGGACTGGGTCCCCTCCCACTTTCCCACTGACGAGCACGGGCTCGTCTTCTTCGACGGGACCCACCTCTACGAGCACGCTGACCCGCGCAAGGGATTCCATCCGGACTGGCACACCGCGATCTTCAACTACGGGCGCAACGAAGTACGCACGTTCCTCTTGTCCAGCGCGATGTTTTGGCTGGACCGCTACCACGCTGACGGGCTGCGCGTCGATGCGGTGGCCTCCATGCTCTATCTCGATTACTCGCGCGGCCCGGGGGAGTGGATTCCCAACGAGTACGGTGGGCGCGAGAACCTGGAAGCGATCGCCTTCCTGCGCCGCCTGAACGAGGAGATTTACCGGTACTATCCAGATGTCCAGACGATCGCCGAGGAATCGACTGCCTGGCCGATGGTCTCCCGGCCGACCTATCTCGGTGGGCTGGGCTTCGGGCTGAAATGGGACATGGGATGGATGCACGATACGTTGCTCTACTTCAGCCGCGACCCGATCTATCGAAAATACCACCATCACGAACTCACGTTCCGTATGCTCTATGCCTTTACGGAGAACTTCGTGCTTCCCCTCTCGCACGACGAGGTGGTGCACGGGAAGGGCTCACTCATCGCCAAGATGCCCGGTGACGATTGGCAGAAATTCGCCAACCTGCGACTGCTTTACGGCTACCAGTACACCCAGCCTGGCAAGAAGCTCCTGTTCATGGGAGCGGAGTTGGCCCAGTGGCGGGAGTGGGATCACGAGACGAGTCTCGACTGGCATCTCCTGGAGTACGCGCCTCATCGTGGGGTCCAACGGTGGCTGGCTGATCTGAACCGACTCGCGTGCCGCGAACCCGCGCTCCACGAGCGCGATGTGTGGCCTGACGGATTCGAGTGGATCGACTGTAACGATGCCGAAAACAGCGTTCTCGTTTACTTGCGGAAGAGCTGTGACCCAGCGGACACCCTGCTGATCGTCTGCAATTTCACCCCCGTGCCGCGACAGAACTACCGTGTCGGTGCTCCGGCTCCCGGATTCTGGCGCGAGTTGCTCAACAGCGATGCCCGCGAGTACGGGGGGAGTGGCTGGGGCAATCTGGGTGGTGTGGAGACTGTGCCGGTTCCCTGGCATGGCCGACCGTACTCGCTCGTCCTCACCCTGCCGCCGCTCGCGATCCTGATCTTCAAGCGTGCGACCGAGGGGAGCGTCCGGTGAGGTACGTCTGCATTCATGGCCACTTCTATCAACCACCCCGGGAAAATCCCTGGCTGGAGGTGGTCGAACTCGAGGACAGCGCGTATCCGTATCACGATTGGAACGAGCGGATCACTGCCGAGTGTTATGGCCCCAACGCGTGGTCGCGGATCCTCGATGCGCGTGGCCGGATCACGCGCATCGTCAACAACTATGCCTGGATCAGTTTCGACTTCGGCCCGACGCTCCTCTGGTGGCTCGAGCAGGCGGCTCCCGAGGTCTACCAGGCGATTTTGGAGGCAGACCGACAGGGGCGCCAGCGGTTCGGTGGGCATGGCCCAGCCATCGCGCACCCCTATCATCACGTCATCTTGCCCCTGGCGAACGAGCGCGATCGGCGCACTGAGCTGCTCTGGGGTATCCGAGACTTCACGTACCGTTTCGGGCGACGTCCGGAAGGGATCTGGTTGCCCGAAACGGCGGTCGACCTCGCGACCCTGGAAGTCGTCGCGGAGTTAGGCATCACGTTCACCATCCTGGCACCGCACCAGGCGGCTGCAGTGCGACCGCCCGGGTTCTCCGGCTGGCAAGACGTGTCCGGCGGGCGTGTGGAAACGACACGACCCTACCGCGTGACGCTCCCGTCTGGCCGTGAGTTGGTCGTCTTTTTCTATGACGGTGCGATCGCTCGCGATGTCGCCTTCGGTGACCTGCTCCAGGACGGGCGGCGGCTGGCGGCCCGCTTGTTGGCAGCAGCGAGCGATACGGTCGATCGCCTCGCGCATATCGCGACCGATGGCGAAACCTATGGTCACCATCACCGGTTCGGTGACATGGCGCTGGCGGCGGCGATCGCGGCGCTGCGGGCCGAGCGCGATGCGCGAGTCGTGACGTACGGTGCCTATCTGGCCGCGCACCCGGCGACGTGGGAAGCGCAGATCGTCGAGGAGACCTCGTGGAGCTGTGCCCACGGGATCGAGCGCTGGCGCAGCAACTGTGGCTGCCAGACCGGTGCTCATCCCGGCTGGACGCAGGAATGGCGCGCGCCGCTGCGGGCTGCGCTCGATTGGCTGCGCGATACCATCGCGCCGCTGTACGAACGGCACCTGGGGGCGCTGCTCCGCGATCCCTGGGCTGCCCGCGACGATTACATCGAAGTCGTGCTCGACCGCTCCCCGGACAACGTCCGGCGCTTCTTGGAGCGCTGGCAGGTGCGCGCGCTCCAGCCGGAAGAACAGGTTCGCGTTCTGGAAGCTTTGGAACTCCAGCGGCACGCGCTCCGCATGTACAGCAGCGATGCCTGGTTTTTCGACGAACTGTCCGGCTTGGAGACAGTCCAAGCCTTGCAGTCGGCAGCGCGCGCTCTTCAGATCGCCGAGGAACTCTTTCAGGTTCCGCTCGAGCAGGAATTCGTCGAGCGGCTGGCACAGGCTCCCAGCAATCTCCCGCAATACCAGAATGGCCGCGGTGTCTGGGAGCGACTGGTGCGTCCAGCCCGAGTCGAGCTGGCCAACGTGGCAGCGCACTATGCCTTGAGCGCGCTCTTCGAGGAGTATCCGGAGCGAGCTGCCATCGGCTGCTATGAGGTAGAGCGCCTGGAGGGAACCGCTCAACGCGCGGGGCGAGCGCATCTCTACGTGGCGCGAGTCCGCGTCCGCTCCAGCTTGACGGGGCGGCAGCAGGCCTTCGTGACAGCAGCGCTGCACCTCGGTGAGCACAACCTGGTCGGTGGGGTCGAACCGGATGGTACGCCGGAACGCTACCGACAGGTCCTCGCTGCGGTGAACGAACCGTTCGCTCGCGCTGATCTGGCAGAGACGGTTCGGGCACTCGATCGCGCCTTCGGCCGCGCCGAGTACTCGCTCCGGTCCTTGTTCAAGGACGAGCAACGCAAGCTGGTCGACACCATCTTGACCGCGACGCTCGCCGAGGCCGAAGAGCTCTATCGGCACTTGTACGAGGACAGCCAGCCGCTGATGCGGTTCCTCAGCGAACTCGGCGTTCCCATCCCCCGCGCTTTCCTGACTGCTGCCGAGGTGACGGTCAACGCCGATCTCCGGCATACGCTGGCCGAACCGCGACCGTCGATCGAGCGGCTCGAGCAGTTATTCCGAGAAGCTGAAACCTGGCAGCTCGATCTCGATCACCCGGGGCTGGCCTATGCCGTCCAGGAGGCGATGGAGACGCTGGCGACCGAGTGGCGCGCGAACCCCCAGGACGTCGCTCTCATGGAGACACTCGCTGGCCTGGCTCGCGTGGCGGCGCATATCCGGGAGCCGATCAACACCTGGCGCGTCCAGAATATCGCGTACGAGCTACTGCTCCGGGAGTTCCCGGGACAACGCGTCCGAGCCGAAACAGGCGACGCGGTTGCCCAGAACTGGTTGACCTGGTTCCGAGCGCTGTGCGACGTTCTCTGGATCGCGGTGGACGGCGGCGAGAGCGGGATCAGCGCAGCCTGAGGAGACGATGCCAGGCGAAACGACGGCGCTGGTCTTCGGCGCGGCGAACGGCCTCCGCATGGGCGCGATCGGCGAGGGTGTCGTCGAGCGGCGGGAGTTCACCCGACCAGCCGTGCAGTTCGAGGGCACGCGCGATCAGGTAATCGGCGAGACGAGGGTTCTTGGGGAGCAGCGGGCCGTGGAGATACGTGCCGATCGCGTGCCGATAGCGACAACCCTCGCTTCCGTCTCGCCCGTTGTTTCCCCAGCCGATGCGGACGCGGCCGAGCGGGCGAGCGCTAAGCCCGAGGAACGTTTGCCCGCTGTGGTTCTCGAAGCCGACCAGTTCGCCGAACTCGTCCGAGTCCACGACGATGTTCCCGATCATGCGCCGCGACCCGGCGATCGTCCAGGCATCGAAGAGACCGAGACCTGGGAGTTCGGGGCCACCATGCGGCCGATAGAAGTGTCCGAGGAGTTGGTAGCCGCCGCAGACGGCCAGGAGCGGAACTCCGCGTTCGATCTCCGCCCGCAGCGTTTCGCCTTTGGGCCCGGCGAGGTCGCGCGCGGCGGCGATCTGTTCGCGGTCTTGGCCTCCGCCCCAGAAGAAAAGATCGCAGCGACCCGGCTCGAGCGGATCGCCCACACCGATCTCCAGCACGTCGACCGCGATGCCGCGCCGACGGCAGCGTTCCACGAGCGTGACGATGTTCCCGCGATCACCGTAGATGTTCATGGTCCGTGCGTAGAGCCAGCCGATCGTCAGGTGCATCGGTCGCTCCCTCACTGGCGCCAGAACTCGCGAGCCAGCCCCCGTCGGGCGAGTTCCCGCCGGAGTTCCAGCAGCGCGGTGTAGGTCGCCAGGACCCAGCCGCCACTGCCGGGTGGAAGCGTTTCCACCCAGCGATCCAGCGCGGTCGCGACGCCAGCGAACTGGTGTGCTGGCGCGATCCCAGCGTAGGCGAGCCGGAGCGCCATCTCTGCGCTGCGGATGCCTCCGGTACTGACTGGTGCGCTGAGTGCCTGCAAAGGTTCGAGATCGACGTCCCAGAGCCAGGAAACGTCTCGCCCATCCGCGTCCAGATCGTTGATCAGGATGAGGACCGGCTGCGGCTGGGCAGCACCGGCGATCAGGCGGATCGCCTCGTTGAAGCCGGTCGGATTCTTGACGAGCAGCAGGGTGACGGTTCGTCCCGCGAGTTCGACGCGCTCTTGTCGGCCAAAAGCTGCCGTCACTCCCGCGAGCCCCGCGGCGAGTTGCTCGGGTGCGAGCCCCAAAGCCAGACTCGCCGTGGCCGCCGCCAGCACGTTGTAGGCGTTGTACACGCCAGTGAGCTGGCTCTGGAGGACGAGTTCCCGCTCGTCGGACACCGCTTCGACCGCGAGTAGCCCGTGCTCCGTTCGCACACAGCGACCCGCAACAGTCAGTGGGGGACGAGCGAACGGACAAGCCGTACAGCGGTAGGCACCGAGATGGCCGAGAAAAACCTGCTCGTACGCGAGCGGAGCACCGCACCGCGGGCAAGAGCGCCAGTCGGCAGCATGCGGCAGGGCAGGCAGGGCGATGCGGGGGTCAGCGAGCCCGAACGTCCAGCGGCGATCCGCGAACCGCTCGGTCAGCGCAGCGAGGATCGGGTCATCAGCATCGACCACGAGGAGCGTCTCCAGTGGAAGCGAGTCCAGGGCGCGTTCCCAGACGCGGACGATCGTTTCCAGTTCACCGTACCGGTCGAGTTGGTCGCGGAACAGGTTGAGCAGGACGAGCAGGCGAGGACGCAGCGCCTGGGCGATCTCCGGAAGGGCGAACTCGTCGACCTCGAAGATGCCTAGGTCACGGTGGACCGTGCCTGACCAGTCGATCGTTTCCAGCAACGTGGCAGCGATGCCACGCGGCAGGTTGCTCCCCGACCGGTTGTGCACGATCGTCAAGCCGGCCGATTCGAGTGTTCCAGCCAGGAGCCGCGCAGTCGTCGTCTTGCCGTTGGTTCCCGCGATGAGGACTGCCCCCTGCGGAAGCGCGCGACCTGCCGTAGTCAGGAAATCCGGCGCGATGCGGAGTGCGAGCAATCCCGGAAGCGCCGTGCCACCGCCGAGCCGCAGGCGGCGAGTTGCCTGAACTGTCAGCCGACCGGCTGCGATGGCGAGCAGCGTCGAAACGTTCATGCCTCCAGTCTACTGGGTCGCACTGCTCACCAGCACGCTGGCTGTGCGGAGCGATGGGATATCGACGAGCGGTCGGACGGTCAAGCGCAGCTCGTCGTCAGCGACCTGGCGCGAGCCGCCGATCACCACACCGATGACGAGACCTGGCGGAATGCCGGCGGTGCGTCCCGACGTGACGACGAGTTCGCCGTTTCGATACGGCGTGTCCGGAGGAAGGTGCCGGAGAATCAGCAAACCGCTTCCTCGCCAGCCCTGGCCATAGACGATCCCTTCGGCGCCCGATTCCGAGAGTTGCGCGCCGAGCTGGATGGAGGGGTCGGTCACCGCGGTCACCTGGGAGCGGTCAGGCTCGACCCGTGTCACGATGCCCACGAGGACGTTGGGATCCAGCACTGCCATACCGATGCGGATTCCTGCCTCGCTGCCTCGATCGATGACGAAGACCCGTTGTGGTCGTTCCGGATCGAATCCGATGATGCGTGCCGGGACGAGCTGGAGTCCAGGATGCTCTTGCTGAAAACGCAACTGGGCGCGCAGCTGGTCGAGTTCCTGCTGCGCTTGTCGCAGGCGGGCGACCTCGGCGAGGAGCGCGTTTCGCTCCGCGCGCAAGCGCTCGACTTCCGCACGGAGTTCGCGCTCGGAGCTTGTGGCGGGAACAGGAAGGGACGCGAAGACTGGTGCGATGCCGCGCTGGACATCCGTGACCAGGCCGGTCAGCGGAGCGGTGATCCCGCCCAGTCGCTGCTGGCGGTCGAGAACCACGAGCACCGTGCTGGCCAGGAGGAGGATCACGATGAAGAGCGTCGTGCGCTTGAGCGTGAGCGGCATGCCTCATCCGTGTCAGGTCGTCGAGCTCGAAGCAGCCGGTACGCGTCGTTGTTGCGTCCCTTGCAGAGCGCGCTGGTAGAGGTGGAGCGCTTCCGCGACGCGGCCCGTGCCGCGAGCGACACAGGTCAGCGGGTCGTCGGCGAGGTAGACCGGGATCCGGAGTTCAGCCTGGAGACGCTTGTCCAGGCCCATGAGGAGTGCCCCGCCGCCCGCGAGCACGATCCCTCGCTCCATGATGTCAGCCAATAGTTCCGGTGGCGTCTCTTCGACGCAGGAGCGGACCGCCTCGATGATCTGGTTGACTGGTCCGGCGATCGCTTCGCGGATCTCGACCGAACTCACTTCGACCGCTTTGGGCAGGCCAGTGAGCACGTCCCGCCCCCGCAAGACGACCCGCCGTTCTTCTTCGAGCGGGTAGGCGGAGCCGGCGGCGATCTTGGCGTTCTCGGCGGTCCGCTCACCGATGATCAGGTTATGGTCACGTCGTGCCCACTGGACGATCGCCTCGTCGATCTCGTCTCCTGCCACGCGGATGGAGCGATTGACGACGATGCCACCCAGCGAGATGACCGCGACCTCGGTCGTCCCACCGCCGATATCGACGATCATGCTGCCGACCGGCTCGTTGATGGGAAGACCGGCGCCGATGGCAGCCGCCATCGGCTCCTCGATCGTGTACGCCTCCCGAGCGCCGGCACTGAGTGCGGCATCCTTGGCAGCACGCTTTTCCACTTCGGTGACGCCGGAGGGGATACCGATGACGACTCGTGGATGGGGAGTCAGGAGTTGCTGCGCGTGGACCTTCCGGATGAAATAGTGCAGCATGATCTCCACGGTATCGAAGTCGGCGATGACTCCGTCCTTGAGCGGACGGACGGCGACGATCGTATCCGGTGTTTTGCCGACCATCGCCTTGGCTTCGACGCCGACAGCCAGTACCCGCCGCGTCTTCTTATCGACCGCGACAACGGATGGCTCGGAGATGACGATACCCTTGCCGCGCACGTAGACGAGCGTGTTCGCCGTGCCCAGGTCGATACCGAGGTCGCGGCTGAACAACCCGAACAGTGCGCTGAGTGGTCGAATCATGGTCGTGCCCTTCCTCTCACCGGCCTCATCCCAGGTAGAGCGCCGGGTCCTGGTAGACGCCGTTGTACATGATGATGAAGTGGACATGCGGGCCGGTCGAGTAGCCGGTGCTCCCCATCGGGCCGATGTACTGTCCCTGGTTGACCCACTGTCCGACCTGCACTGGTGGTGGTTCGGCCATGTGCCCGTACCAGGTCACGAAGCCGTTTCCGTGATCGATCGCAACGGCGTACCCGAGCCCGTAGTTGTTCCACCCGCTGAAAATGACCGTTCCGCTGTCAGCCGCCACGATCGGTGTGTACATGTTGTTGGCGATGTCCCACCCGTTATGCCGGGCATGGAAGTACTGCGTGATGACCCCGGTCGTCGGCCAGATGAAGGAGCCACGGGGTGCTTGGCGCTGAGCGGGTGGATTGCTCGGCGCTGATGCCCGTGGGGCGGGAGGCGGCGGTGGTGGCGGCGGTGGCGGGGGTGGCTCACCGCCCGGGATCATCACGAGCTGGCCGACGCGCAGGACGCCGTTCGGCCCGATCCCGTTCATAGGGTAGTTGCGGATCGCGTCCGGCTCGACTCCCCAGTACTTGGCCAAGGATTCGATCGTGTCGCCTTCCTTGACTTTGACCATGACGCCATCGGTCGGCAAGATCGCCAGCTGCTGGCCGGGATAGATCAGTTCAGGATCAGGCAAGGAGTTCGCCCAGGTGATCGTCTGCACCTTGAGGCCGAAGCGCTGGGCGATCTTCCAGAGCGTATCCCCTTCCTGGACGGTGTACATGACCACGCGGTCGCGTTGGGGCATCTTGCCACCCGGTACCATGATCAGGCGATTCGGCACCAGATCGGTGTCACGCTGCACGCCGTTGGGCTCGTAGCCGGTGATCGCGTCGGGTTGCACACCGTAGCGTGCCGCGATCGCCTCGATCGTGTCGCCCTCGCGCACCAGGTGCAGCATGCCATCGACTGGTGGAACGCGGAGCTGCAGCCCAGCCGGTAACGGTGCTCCAGGATCGAGGAGATTGTTCGCCCAGAGCAGCGTCTCGATGCTCCGGCCAGTCGCTCGCGCCACATCGTAGATCGTTTCTCCCGCTGCCGTCACATAGGTATCGAGCACGAGGACATCTGGCTTGACAGCGAGCCCGCCCGTCGCCAGATAACCGATGCGCGGATCGCTCACCGTCAGATCGGGAACGCTCGCGACCGGTTGGCCCTGCGCGCCGGGCAGGACGTCCTGGATCACCGTGATCTGGTCGGTTCCAGCTGCGACACGGATCGGCACGGGGCGTCGCCAGAATCCTCCGCCGATCGCAACTGTGGCGACGCAGACGACGACCGCGAGATGGAGGCACCAGCGTCCGATCGTGCGAGTCGTCCACCGGCGCTGGAGCCGCTGCTCCGTTCGTTTCGGTGCATGCAGGAGAGGTCGTGGCGGTTTAGGAGGGGCGACGACGGTGCCGTTCGCACTGCCCGCGAACACACCATTGCTACGAGCAGCGAGCCGCTCGTGCACTGCGTCGGTCGATTCGATCGCGGGGTACCCGTTCCGATGCCCATTCGCTGGTTCGCGCGCGGCGTCCAGCTCAGGCGTCCAGCCGAAGCGCACCTCTCGGGTGGCGGACGGCTCACGATACTCCTCGCTCGGCGGGTTGGTCGGCATCGTCCCTATCCGGCTTCCCTTCCCTCAGCGGCTCGTCGATTCGCTCGTCGTGATGCCGAACTCGCCGATTACCCGATCCTCACGCGCAGGATAACATGTCCGGTGGCATCCGTCAAATCCAGGGCGGCAATTTCGGCGGTTTTCTGCCTCACCGGAAAGTCCCGCATTCCCGCCTTCACGGATCGTTCACTGTACGGTACGATGGCAGAAGACAGTGGATGAGGGCGCTCAGTGATGGAAGAGACCCGAACCAGAACAGCGCAGGGGCTGACGACTCTGCCGACCGAAACCGTGCATGCCATCGTGAATCCGGTGGCAGGAAGCGGTCGTCCGGCTCGTGCCTGGCCGGCAGTGCGTCGTCGCCTGGAGTCGCTCGGCCTGCGCGTGGAGGAAGTGCACACGACCGAGCCGGGGGCGGGGATCGCTCTGGCTCGGCAACTGGTCGAACGTGGCGCCCGAGAACTCCTGGTCATCGGTGGCGATGGCACAGTGAACGAGGTCGTCAATGGCTGTGTGGATGCGCAGGGACAACCGATCGGCCCGGTGACGATCACCATCGTGCCGTGCGGGACGGGGCGCGATTTTCCACGGCTCTTCGGTATCGTTCGCCCGGAACAGGCGGTCGATCTCCTGCGCTACGGGCAGCGCTGCCGCGTCGATATCGGCGCGATCCGCTTTCGCGCCTGCGATGGCTCCTCCCGTCAGCGCTACTTCGTCAACATGGCGGATATCGGGCTCGGGGCGGAGACCGCGGCCTGGGTGAGCCAATCGACCAAGCAACTCGGTGGGTTCCTCGCTTATCTGGTCGGCGCGATGCGGACGATTCTCCGTCATCGACCGGCCGAACTCACGATCGAGATCGAGGGCACGACAGTGTTTCGCGGCCCAGCGCTCATGGTCGCGCTGGCCAACGGCCGCTTTCATGCCGGTGGCATGCGGATCGCACCGATGGCGTCGGTGACGGACGGGAAGCTGGAAGTCTTCGCCTTGCGTCACGTCTCGCGATTCGCCCTGCTCGGTTCCCTGCTTCCGGCGGTCTATCGAGGGACGCACCTTGGTCATCCAGCCGTCGAGCATTGGACCGCTCGTCGAGTCGCGGTGCGCAGTGTCGAGCCTGTGCGGATCGAAACGGATGGTGAGGTGGTGGGGACGACAGATATCGAGGCGTGGGTCGCCCCCAAGGCGTTGTCTCTTCGCGTGCCGCGTGGCGCCTGCGACGGTTCTGCTTGACCCCGCGATAACTCCTCTGCCACAATCGGGCGATGGGGTATGGCCCGACACGAGAACAGTCGAGGAGAACGACGCGAACGATGACGACAGAGCAAAAGATGTACAACCAGGTCGAGGCGCTCGCCGAGGCATTGCGTCTTCTTTCCGAAGAGCCGGAAAGCGGCACGTTTACCATCTATGGGGAACCGCCAACTCCGCGCCTGCGCTGGTTTGTCGAGGGTCTGCGGCAGGAACTGGAGCGGCACGGTCACATCTACCATGAGCAGCCGATTCCCGATATCCGGCTCGTGCTCAGCGTCTTCCAGCATGATCGGCCGCGCCGTTATCGCCGCAAAGCGCAGGCGACGTTCGTCGTCGGCATTACCGAGCTCCCGGAGCGTCCGGCGGACGTCCTGAGCGCTTGCTATCCCTTCCTGCTCTATGCGCTCGCGAACCTCGTGCTCATCTTGGTTCCGGGGCCGGAAGGACCAGAGGCGCATTTCGTCACCCTGGAGCGCGGTCATTACGGTATCCCCTATCAAGAAGGCGAGGACGCTCAGTTTTTCGCGACGATCTACGAGCGCTTGCATCCCCTGGCGGCATCGCATCTCGTCATCAACAACGTGTTCCGCACCGACCTCGAGCCGGAACTCTGGAACGGTGACGAGATCACGGAGCAGATCTCGCGGGCCGGGAAGCGACTGGAAGCGATGAACCTGCTCCCCGCACCGTTTCCCGTTCACGAACTCCTGAGCGAGGATGACTTGCGGCACGTCAAGCGCCTGTACGGCCTCGGCGGGCTGAGCTACGGCAACTTGAGCGCCCGCAAGGATCGGCACCGCTTCTGGATGAGTGCCAGTGGCGTGAACAAGGCGCAGCTCGAGGTCATCGGCCGGGACATCCTGCTGGTCAGCGGGTTCGATCCCACTATTCCTGCCATCGTGTTGAGCGTCCCGCCCAACGTCGAACCGCGTCGGGTTTCGGTCGATGCGATCGAGCACTGGATGATCTACCAGCAACATCCGGACATCGGTGCGATCGTCCATGTCCATGCCTGGATGGATGGTATCCGCTCGACCGAGATCAATTACCCGTGCGGGACGCTGGAGCTGGCACTGGCGGTCTCCAACGTGCTCGCCCAGGAGCCTGATCCGACGCGAGCGGTGATCGGCCTCAAGAATCACGGGGTGACGATCACCGGGCGGAGCATGGACGAGATCCTGGAGCGCATCGATGGGAAGCTGATCCCGCAAGTCCCGATGGCCTGATCGCAGCGAGCGTAACCTACTGGGGATGTCGTCTCGGTTCGGTTGCGCTCGAGCGGTGATCCCCTCAGACTCGGTTGCCGCCGGAAAAGGCGAAGACGGCCTTGATGACGCCGTTCGCCCCTTTGCCAGTCACCGTCGCCAGCGCTTCCTGGTACTCGGCGAGTGCGAAGCGATGGGTGACGAGCCAGCCCAACTCGACGCGACGCTCGGCCATCAGCCGCACTCCATGGGCGATGCTCGAGGCACGGATGCCGTCCAGTTCTTCCTCCGCATAGGCCATCGACCCACGGATCTCGACCTCGCGCAGCCAGATCGGCGTCCAGTCCACGTTGCGTGGGTCGCTGGCCAGACCGACGAGGACCACGCGCCCGCCAGCCCGCGTGAGCGTGAGCGCGTCGTGGACGGACCGACTGGAACCCACACAGTCGAATACCTGGTCGACCCCACCCTGGACCAACCAGCGACCGAAGCGTGCACGCAGGACACGCGCACCCGTGAGGCGCGCGATCTCGCGATAGAGCGCCGGGCCTGTCCGCCCCAGGAGAACGAGATCGGCTCCGAGTCGCTCGGCAGCTCGGGCTTGGAACGGATACTTTGCCGTCACCAGGATGCGGGCTTGCGATCCGATCGCCCGCAGTGCGGCGACCGTCAGGAGTCCGATGATGCCAGCACCGAGGACGAGAACGGTCGCTGTGTCGGGAGGTCGGTTTTGGAGCACTGCATGGAGCGCGACACCGAACGGCTCGGCCAACACGGCTTCCTCGTCTGTCAGCTGGTCAGGGATCGGGATCAGCTGTGCTCGGTGAGCGACGAAACTGGCGCTCCAGCCTCCACCCGTGTCGCGGCAGAAGCCGATCATGATACCGGGCGCGATCGTGCCTTCGCGGAAGCGGAGACAGCGGTTCGGGAGACCACGCGCGCACTCGCTACATGGTTCCCGAAAACCGCGTGCGGCACACGCGAGCAGCGGGTTGACCGTGACGCGTTGCCCGACCCGAAAGCCATCCACTGCTGAGCCGAGCTCGCTGATCTGTCCGGTTACCTCATGGCCGAGCGTGAAAGGGAAAGAGACCAGCGGCGAGGTGGTCGGGCTGGCGTGCAGGGTGATCAGTCCGACGTCGCTTCCACAGATCCCACTGTAGCGCGTGGTGATCCTGACCCATTCTGGTGTCGGCAGGCGGGGCTCGGGGACGTCGCGTAACTGGAGAAGCCCGAGGCCGTTCCAGTACGCCGCAGGTTGCCAGCGACCGACCGCCTTGGCCAAGAGATAGCGCGGTACACTCTCCACGATCTGGAGCGCGAGCATCGATCCTCCCTTACGCACGGGCCGGGCCGGAGACGATGCGGCCTGGCATGGCTCCGGTGTGGATACCGTCGCGGAGCACGCAGACGCCGTTGACCCAAACGGAGCGGATTCCGGTTGCAAGCTGGTGCGGATCCTCGAACGTGGCTCGATCGGCGACCGACTCGGGATCGAAAACGACGAGGTCGGCGAAGAAGCCGGGGCGCACCTGTCCGCGGTCGCGGATTCCCAGCCGGTCTGCCACTGCCGAGGTCATCTTGCGGATCGCCTCTTCCAGTGTCAGGTCGCGCAGTTCCCGCACGAAGCGGGCCAGGACGCGGGGGTAGGTGCCGTAGGCGCGCGGATGCACGGGACCCTCGGCACGCGCCCAGGCCGGATCGAGTCCACCGGCATCGGTCGCGACCTTGATCCAAGGCTGCCGGAGCGCTGCCCGCACGTTCGTCTCGTCCATCACGAAGTAGATCGTGAAGATATTCCGTCCTTCGATCGAAAGGAGATCGATCGCGGCATCGATCCAGTCCTGCCCGCGCTCCGCTGCGATTTCGGAGAGCCGCTTACCGACGAAGCGCAGCAGGCTGGGATGGTGCAGACCGACCGGCATGATCCCCTCCGGGCCGGCCTCGGTGCCGAGCGCTTCCCAGTCGCCGGACGGGTTGGTGACCTCTCGCCGAATCCGCTCGCGCATGGCGGGGTCGCGCAGGTTCTCGTAGAAGCGTCCGCCGGCTGCCACCCAGGGTGGCAAGACGGAGGCAAGACCGGTTCCCGCTGCGGTGTAGGGGTAGACGTCGGCGGTGACGTCGATTCCGTCGCGTCGAGCGCGCTCGATCCGTTCCAGCACGCTGGGAAACTTCCACCAGTTGCGGCGTCCCGATGCCTTGAGGTGGTAGATCTCGACCGGGATGCCAGCCTGCTGGCCGATCTGGATCGCTTCCTCGAGCGCCTCGAAGAGTCGCTCACCCTCGGAACGGATGTGCGTGATGTAGAGGCCGCCCCAGCGCGCCACTTCCCGGCAGATTTCCACGATCTCGTCGGTGGAGGCATACGCGTCGGGAGGATAGATCAGCGCGTAGGCGACCCCGAAGGCTCCATCTTCCATCGCTTCGGCGACGAGACGCCGCATGGCGGCGATCTCGTCCGGGCTCGCCGGTGACATGTCGTAGCCCTTGACGTACTCGCGGAGCGTTCCACCAGCCAGGAAGGAACCGATGTTCGGTGAGACCCCACGCTCGACCATCGCTTCGAGCCAATCGCGGAAGCGCCGCCACTGCCGCGCGCGCTCTTCCCATTCGGGTAAGCGACGAGCGAAGTAGGCGCTGGGGATCGGTTCGCTGATGCGGCCTCCGAACGGGGCTGGTGTCCACCCCTCACCCATGATCTCGGTCGTGACTCCCTGCGCGATCTTGGAGAGCGAGCGACCATCGCGCATGAGCGGGTAGATCGAGTGGCTCTGGATGTCGATGAAACCAGGAGAGACGACGCACCCGCTCGCATCGACCACTTCGCGCGCGTTCCTCGGCTCGATCCGACCGGGTGGCGCGACGGCGACGATCCGGTCGCCGCGGACGGCGACGTCGGCCTGAAACCAGGGATTCCCGGTCCCGTCCACCACGCGCCCGTTGCGGATGAGGAGATCGATCTCCATGCTCGCCCTCCCAGCTCGCTCAGTCGAGGCTATCGTAACGCAGCCGGGCGAGCGGGGCGAGGGACCAGCCTCGCTTCAGGAAGAGCGGTGCTCACGCCACTGCTCGTACTCGCGGCGTGCTTCCTCGGAAAGCGGATAGTACTTCCGCAGGTCCCCGCCAGCAGCGAGGCGTTCCCGGGCGAACTCCTCCCACTCGGCGTGCTCATGGGCATCGGCCAGGACGGCTTCGGCGAGCTTGCGCGGTACGACCACCGCGCCGTCGTCATCGGCGATGATGATGTCACCCGGAAAGATCAGTCGCTCACCGCAGGCGATGGGGACATTGACTGCGAAAGGAAAGAGATCGGTTTGAGTGTGGAAGTTCGGGGTGACGCCGCGTAGCCAGAGTCCGAGGCCGAGCTGTTTGACGCGGGGAAAGTCGCGGATACAGCCGTCGACGACGACGCCGACGCCGCCTTTGGCTTTGAAGTACGTCAGCATCATCTCACCGAATACACCCGACCCCAGGTGACCACGCGCGTCGACCACGACGACATCGCCTGGCTGGGCTTTGTAGAGGACATGGCGATGCAGCTGCCGCTCGACGTCCCCATACTCCTCGAGCGTATAGACGTCCTCGCGCTTCGGCATGAACTGCAAGGTGAGTGCCGGGCCGACAACTTTGATACCAGGGTTGAAGCTCACCAGCCCGCGCAGGTGGGAATCGCGGATACCGAGCCGATACAGCGCACCAGTCGCCGCTGCGCTACTGACGTCGGCCTGGAGCGCGTCGAGTAGCTCGCGCGGCGGTCGCTCGATGTCGGGAATAGCGGAGTTGACGACCATCACTCTCCCCTTACAGCCATACAGCCGAGTCAATCGAAGAAGCCTTGGTCTTCCTCAGCGAGATACCGGCTCGCCTTCTCGGTATCGAAGTGCACACCGAGACCTGGCCGATCCCAGACTGTGATGCAGCCATCGACGACGATCGGATCAGGCAAGCCGACAACGATGTTATACCACCAGTCCGGCTTGGCGACCGGATACTCGAAGGCGATGAAGTTATCCGGCAAGGTCGCGCAGACGTGAACCAGCGCAGCAAGACCAATAAGTCCATTGAAGATCCCGTGTGGTGCGATGAGGAGACCGTGAAGGTCGGCATATTCGGCGATCCACTTGAGTTCCGCCAGGCCGCCGACATCCGCTGGGTCCGGGCCGATCACGCGGACCGCATGCCGCTCGATGAGCTCGACGAAGTTCTGCCGGAGATAGATCTGCTCACCGGTATGGATCGGCACGGTCGTCTGGGTTGTCACCTCGCGGTAGAGGTCAGCAAGGACGTACGGCGTATAGTCACCGGTGATCAAGTCTTCGAGCCAAAGGACGTTCAAGTGCTCGATAGCTCGCGCAAAGCGGATCGCGTCCGGAACGGTCCAACCGGGGCCGCAGTCGAGTGCGAGCCCGATCTCGTCGCCGAGTTCCGCCTTCATCGCTTCGACGCAGGCTACGAGATGACGCAGGCCGCGTTCGGTGAGAGGCCCTCGGTTGAGGTAGGGAGCGGCACCGCTCACCGGCTCGCCATATCGGGCGCCGGGGATCGCGTTCAGCATCGGCCCGTGGTAGCCCAGTGCCACTTTGACGATACTGAAGCACTCGCGGGCACGCTTCATGAACGCGACATGCTCGACGAAGTCCTCGGGAGCGTATCCGCGCAGTGGCTGGCGTACCCCGCCGTTGTAGACACGGACGCGATCGCGGACCTTGCCACCGAGGAGCTTGTAGACGGGGATCCCGTAGGCTTTGCCGGTAATGTCCCAGAGAGCCATCTCGATCGCGCTGACGGCGCTTCCCCACGGCTTGAATGAGCCCAGGCGCCTGATCTTCCGCATGACTCGCTCGACATCGGTGGGATCCTCGCCGAGAAGGTGGTCGCGAAAGAGCAGAAGCTGGGGTTTTACATACGGCTTCGTCGACTCGACCTGGCCGTAGCCGTCGATCCCCTCGTCTGTCACGATCCGGACGACCGGGCTTCCCGCGATGACTGCACAGCGGAAATCAACAATCCGCACAGTTCCACCTCGTGATCTCGACGCGCTCCTCGTAAGAGTCTACACGAAGAGTTTTGGGCTAGAACACAGCGCTGGGAACAGATGAGCTTTGGCGATCAGAAGCAGTCGGCCGAAGGCGCACAGCGCGTCTTCACAACTGTACTGTGGTGATCCGACTCAGAAATGGGGCACGACCCAAAACAGGCGCGCGCAACCGGAAGAGTCCTCCGGCACCCCATCCCTCTGTCTCCTTGCGATCCCCTCCTGCCGTCGTGATGTACAGATCGGAGTATCCCGCTCCCCCGAACGTCACGCTCGAAACCTTGCGTGCGGGGAGCGAGAAGCGGCTGAGCAGCTCGCCGGTCGGAGAATAGCGGTACACTGCGCCACCATCCCAGCGCGCTGACCAGAGACACCCTTTGGTATCCACGGTGAGACCGTCAGGGACTCCTTCTCCTTCAGGAATGACGATGAGCGCTCGCTGGTTCGACACGCTGCCGGTCATACCGTCGTAATCGAAAGCATAGATCGTGCGATCGGTCGAGTCGGTAAAGTAGAACGTGCGAAGGTCAGGAGAGAAATCCATCCCGTTCGGGATACCCACCCGATTGAGGATGACCCGGAGAGATCCATCCGGATCGATCCGGTAGAGTCGCCCAGGGCGATCCGGTGTCGCCATGGTACCACAGAAGACACCTCCCAAGGGATCGGCCACGACGTCGTTGAACCGCGTGTGCCGCTCCGCTGGCAGCTCGTCGATGAGGGTTTCGACCACTCCTTGACGCCAGAGGCGGATCGCGCCGCGCGCCATGAACAGGAGCAGCGCTCCATCTTCTTGGATAGTGAAGCCGCCGATCGGCTCCCCTGGCCCGTAGACGAGTGCATGTGTTCCCGTCGCTGGCTCGTAACGGAAGAGTCGGCCATCGGCGATATCGATCCAGTACACACACTGCTCGATCGGGTGCCAGAGCGGACCTTCCCCGACCACGCAGGAGTAGTCTGCGACCAGCTCTAGCTCGCTCACCCCTTGCACCCCTTTCCTGCCTCCTCCTATGATTAGAATCCGGCCACGAGCTGTTGTCGAGGCTTCTGACAGCGTAGAGCGGCAGCCATCGCCGAGGGGGAACGATGACCGCTGAGCCTGTCAAGCTCCATCTCGATACGCAGTATGCCACTGGACTCCTCGTTCCAATCGCAGAAGTCTTGCGCGAGCTCGAGGCGAGGCTGAGGCACTACCAACTCGAGCTCCGTCTTGCGGAGATCGATCTCCAATGCATCGTCAGCGCGCACCAGGCTGTGGCAGAAGCTTCGAGGGTTGTCGAGGACCTGGTGCAGCGCGGTGTTCAGGCACAGACCTGGCGTGAGGGAGGCTACTGAGATGCAGCCCCGGCGCGTTCTCATCACTGGAGCCGGGGGTCGCATTGGCCGAGCCTTGGTTGGCTCTCTTCGCGACCGCTATCAGCTGCGGTTGCACTTTCACCGCGTGGTGCCCGCCGAACTCACTACCTTCGAGCATGTCGTCGCCGACATCGCGCAGTACGACGAGGTTGAGTCGATGATGCGTGGGATCGACGCTGTGGTGCACTTGGCGGCTGATCCGCGGGTCACCGCTCCTTGGGAAAGTGTGCTGCCCAACAACATCATCGGAACCTATAACGTCTTCGAGGCAGCACGCCGCAGTGGGGTTCGAAAGATCGTCTTCGCGTCGACGAACCATGTGATGGGCATGTACGACCGTGACCGCATGTGGCCTGTGTACTCCTGGCTGCCGCCTCGTCCGGACTCGCTCTACGGCGTATCGAAAGCGTTCGGCGAGCTGCTCGGGCGCTACTACAGCGATCGCTTCGGAATGTCAGTGATTTGCCTGCGCATTGGCTGGTTCCTTCCGGAACCGAGCGATGAGATCGCGCGCTGGATGTGGCTCAGCCCGCGCGATTGTGCGCAGATCGTTGAGCGGGCGCTCGAGACAGACCTCCTCTACGGAGTGTTCTACGCCATTTCTGGCAATAGCAGCCGGCACTGGGATATTACGGATACGATGGAGAAGCTCGGCTATCGTCCCGAGGACGATGCCGAGCGCTACTTCATCGAGTGAATCGGCACGATGACGCGGTTTGCCTTGTCGTGCTCAATCGTCTTGCAAGTTTCTGGACCGCCCCGCCCGACCCCATTCAGAGCAGCGAGTGGCAAGCAGTTGTCCTGGCATGATGGTCCCCTCCTCGTCGTCCGGCTCTCTCGCTCTCGTCGGACTATGGTTCGGCCGGATTGCTGCCCTGAAGCCCCACAGCATGGGAGACCCGCAGCGCTGCACACCCGTGCGCCTGTCCATCACCGTGGGGCGTCTCCACGAAGTGCACCGGTTCACTCCGCCCGTCCTGCAAGCGCATCTTCTCGCTGGTCAAAACGCTTGCACCACCTCTACCCCCTCATGGTCGCTCCCCGCTGACACACAGTCAGCTCATGTACCGCGTAGGATGGAGAGTGAGCCTGGCTGCAGCGCCTCGAGACTGGTCGGGATCTACGCGATCTTCCTCCGGTGCAGCACCGGTGGAGCGTCCCGATGCAGTGCCAGCCGCACCCCTGCCTCTTCTGGCGCTGGCTGCACCGCCCGCGGGAAGCGCCCCGAGGCGCGCATTGAGCTGTGCAGTCGTGCCCCCGAACCGTGGCAAAGGCCTGCTCCTTCAACTCCTGGTCAACACTGGGGACGAGCGCTCCCTACCGCATTTGGGTAATTACCAAGGTGTGCGTCGAGTCGATCACCATTATCCCGCTCCCGTGCCAGGCGAGGACCTCCGTTGTCCCAGGGTGCGCAGGGGTGTGATGCCCATGCAATCCGTGAGCGAGGAGACATGAGGCGCAATGCGGACGAGACCGCGACTGCAACGGTAAACTGCGGTCTTGCGGGCAGGCTGAACGCGAGCGGGGAACGGCAGGGAGCCTCGTAGGGGGATGTTCCGGCAGTGGATATTGGTAGACGCACCGCACGCGTGGAGAAATGGAGCGACCCCTTCAGGATCGCTGGGCAAGGTCGTAAGACAATGCTGGATGCCCGGTTCGCGCGCGATGGTCCAGCGGCTGCTCGTCCATGATGGGGAGGTCGCAGCGAGTGCTACTCCGGTGGCTCCTCTGGGACGAGGGCTGCTGGGGCCGTGGGCTACACCGCTCGGCGACGCCGCGGGTTGGCGAACTCGTCAAGCCCGGCCGAAATGGCGAAGAGGCTGACGAAAATCGCGATGATGATCACGATGGGTGGCAAAAACCACCACCACATTCCATGCAGCAGGGCAGCGTAATAGCTGACCCAATAGATCGTCATCCCCAGCGTGTTCGCCTCCATCGGACCGAGTCCGATGACCTCCAGGCCGATGGAGGCGAGAATGGCGGAGGCCACGGCCCCGACGAAGGTGGCCATGAGATACGGAAGCAGGTTAGGAAGGACCTCGAAGAAGAGGATCTGCGAGTGGCTGGCCCCGGACAAGCGGGCAACTTGGACCCAGGCCCGCTCACGCAGCGTGAGGACCTGAGAACGGATCGTTCGTGCCGGCCAGAGCCACGCGAGCGAGGCAACGACGAGAGCCATCTGGGAAATCGAGAGATTTGCCCGAACTGAGACGGCAACCAGGATCAGGACGAGTAGCGGCGGGATCGTGAGCCCCACATCGACGATGCCGCGGACGATACTATCGATGATCCCACCGAAGTAGCCTGAGAGGAGGGCAAGGATCGTGCCCACGATGACACCGAGCAGGCCAGCGAGAACCCCTATGTAGAGGGTGAGGGGGGTTCCGACGATCATCACTGCCAAGATATCGCGGCCTTGACGGTCGGTTCCTAAAGGATGCTCCCAAGAGGGGCCCTGGTTCGGCATGGAGGAAAGAGGAGCGGCCATGGATGTATCCCAAACGAGACGGCCGATGCCGGCGAAGGCGAGGACGATGCCGAGCAAGATGAGACCGACCAAGAGGCTCGGATTACGACGGAGGTATGCCCACATAAGACCTCCTTTACCGCGCCTGATAGGTGATACGGGGGTCGATCAGAGGATAAAGAAGATCGAGGATAAAGGTGGCGAACGTAACTCCGAGAACAACTGTGAACACGATGCCCTGAATCATAAAGTAGTCGAATGTGCGGATCGAGTGGTAAAGAGTGGTTCCAATGCCAGGATAAGAGAAGACGACTTCAACCAACAGTGCACCGGAGAGGATTTGGCCGAGGGCCAGTCCCAGAGCAGTCGTCTGGGGAAGAAGCGCATTGCGAATCACATAGTGATAGAAGAGGGTTCGGTCACGCAGACCGATCGCCTCAGCGAAAGTCATGAAGTCCTCCCCTTCGACGGTGACAGTCATGGCTCGCATGCCGAGTGCCCAGAAACCGAGGGAAGCCAGGAGGATGGAAGCAGCCGGGAGGATGGAATGTCGGAGGACGTCGAGCGCGAAGCTGAGCGAGAAACTCGGGAAAGTGCCTGGTGTATAACCACCGAACAGAGGCAGCAGCTTGAGGCGGAAGGCGAAGAGATAGAGGAGAAGAAGGCCAAGGAGGAAGTACGGAACCGCAGAGAGAGTGAGGAGAGGGGGGAACAGATACTGGACGAAACGGGGACTCCTGGGCCAACCCAGGAGTGCACCAAGAATAGTGCCCACCACGAACGCAAGTATGGTCGTGGTGGCGAGCAAACCGATCGTCCAGGGAAGCGATTCGGCCAGGACATCACTGACACGACGTGGATAATGAGCGATCGAATACCCGAGGTCGAGTCGGAAAACGTCACCGAGGTAGGTTAGGTACTGCTGCCACAGCGGCTTGTCTAAACCAAATTTACGGTTGTATTCTTGGACCATTTCGTCTATGCCGGTATGGACATACCCCCCGGCACCCGCTTGCTCCATGAGTTTCTGGCGAATAGGATCGCGACCTCCCAGGCGGGGGAGGAAGAAGTTCAGCGTGGCCGCCACCCACACGACCAAGAACAGGAGTAGGAACCGGCGCATCACGTATTGGAGGCGCATGGTTGTCCAGCCTTGTGACCAGCTCCGTACCTCAGAAAACAATTGGACACCGCGCTGGGCAGCAAGCCGCGCAGCTGCTCGTCCTCAGCGCGATGCGAAATCGTCTCATTGTGTCGGCTCGAGTTCGTTGAGAATGAGCTGGAACGTCAGGTGCCAGAAAGCGCCATTGACATACGGATTGTCGCGCGTGGGCCAGTTTTGCCAGTAGGTCGTATTCATCGGAATGCGATGGAACCACTTCTGGATCGGAATGTCCGGCAACTCAGGCAACCAGATCTCCATGGCCCGCCGCCACTGGTCCATAATTTTGTCGCGTTGCTCCGGTGGTGTGACAGCCATTTCGTCGACGATCTTGTCGAACTGGGAATTCTTCCACCGTGAAAAGTTCACCTGATGGCCGCCCGGGACAGCCTCGGTCACCGACTGGTACAGGCGCAGGGTGAAGTACGGATCGAGCCCGATGCTGCCTCCGTGCCCGAAGAGCGAGGCATTGTAATCCCCTTTCCCGAAGCGGTCAAAGAAGTCCGGCGGCATGGCGTACGAAGAACGCACTCCTTGGCGACGCAGCATTTCGGCAATCACCGGGCCGATATCAGCCATGACGGCAAAGCTCTCTATCGGTACCTCAAGGACCTTGCCATCCTTCTCCCAAAAGCCCTCGGCGTTCTTGCGCCACCCCTTGCCCTCGAGGAGCTGATTTCCCTTCTGAGGATTGAACTCATTGGTCGGATACTGCTGCAGCAGATCACGGACAGCGTCGAAGAATGGAAGAAGACCAGTGTAGTGTGGCAGCGGAAGCTCGGTCGGCTCCCCCGCCCCACCCAGCGCAACCTCGATCAACGTCTTGCGATCGATGAAGTAGCTGAGTGCCCAGCGGACATCCTTATCGTTGTATGGCGCACGCTCGCAGTTGACATACAGCGAAGTCGGCCACCAATCTTCGTAGCCATAGGGAGGATCCTTGTAGGTGTGGGTGATCACTTTCGGATTCTGCTGGAGCACGGTCTTCATCGTGAGCGGCCGGAGGTCGAGGGAGCAGTCGACCTCGTTGGCGATGATCTGCTGCGCGACCTGCTCCTCGAGCGTGAATGGAAGGTAGACGACCCGCTGGACGCGTGGCTTCGCCTTGACGAGCCCAGCGCGCACTGCCCACCACTCGTCGTCACGCAGGTCGATGACCTTCTGCTCCGGCGAAGAGAAAACGACCCGCCACGGACTGGTGGTGACTGGCCAGCCGCGCTCGGGGTCGAACGCGGTAAAGGTGGTCCAATCTTGATTCTCATAGATATGCTTCGGGACGATGTAGACGCCGATGTCGAACTTGTAGGTCATAAAGTAGAAGAAGCGCGGAGCGGGTACCTTGAACTTCACCCGCACGAGCGTGTCGCTCTCGGCCACCGCCTCCTGAACGAACTGCTGAACGTCGACGCCCCATCGTACCTTGGTTCCAAGATCACGAAGACTATTGAGCGTGAAGGCGACATCGTGAGCGGTGAAGGGTTTGCCATCGCTCCATGTGATGCCAGAGCGCGTCTTGATGGTGAGTTCCTTAAAATCGCCGCTATACTGCCAGTCCTCGGCCAACCAGGGGTACCACTTGTCGGCGAACGCCGAGTAATACGCGAGCGGCTCGTAGAGGATGCCAAGCCCATTCTGGTGATTGGCGCCAATAGCGTAGCCGTTCCAGAGTTCCCAGTCGACGTGCCGTCCCTCTTGTCCGCCCCAGCGGAGGATCAGGGTGCGGTTGCGTGGTTTGGCAGGTATCTGGCCGGGGATCGGAGTAGGACCAGGGACGGTTGGCGTCACCGCGGCAACCGGGGTCTGACCCGGTGCCGGGGTGGGGGCACGGGGAGCGCGACACGCGGCAAGCAGAGCCGAGACTCCAGCGACACCAACGAGGCGACCGAGAAAGGCGCGGCGAGACGTCCGCTGCGTCAATGGGTTATCCATCGCGGTCCTCCTCCTCGAAGCATCCGACCGCTCGTCGCCAGACACTAGAGGGCGGAGAAAACGAGCTTGTCATTGCCTACAGCACATTGGTACCCTCATAGCAAGTCTAGCTGACAAGGTGACAAGCGTCAAGGTGAAGCGAGCAGCAAGGAACGGTGACGCGATGCGTCCGATTTTGGAAGTCAAAGACCTCACCGTATACTACCATACCCCTGCTGGTCCAGTACGTGCAGTTGAAGGAGTAACATTTTCTGTTCATCCTCAAGAATGGTTCGGGATCGTTGGGGAGTCAGGTAGTGGAAAGTCAACAGTAGCACTTGCGCTATTGCGGTTAATAAAGCCTCCTGGACGAATCGAACGTGGTCAGATCGTCTTGGATGGCAGAGATCTTCTGGCCTTCGACGAAGAGGACATGCGGAACTATCGTCTTGCGCAGATCGCTCTGGTGGCCCAAGGGGCGATGAACTCCCTCAATCCGGTGAAACGGGTGCGCGATCACTTTCTCCTCGCGTTACGGGACCATGGGGTGCAGCTTGGTGAGCAGGAGTACGACCGCATCATCGCGACGCTGCTTAAGCGGGTTGGCCTTCGCCCCGAGGTGGCGCATCTCTACCCCCACGAGCTGAGCGGTGGCATGAAGCAGCGGGTCTGCATTGCTCTGGCTATCAGTTTGGAGCCGAAGGTGCTCGTTGCTGACGAGCCGACCAGCGCGCTCGATGTGGTGGTGCAATGGCAAGTGATGGAGACGCTGCGTGCCGTCCAGCGCGAGATCGGCGCAGCGGTGATTCTGATCGGCCATGATATGGGGTTGATCGCGCAGACGGTAGATCGCATTGCGGTCATGTATGCTGGACGACTCGTCGAGGTTGGCCCGACGCGCGAGATTTTGACAGAACCTTTGCACCCCTATACGCGGGCTCTCATTGCTAGCTTGCCATCGCTCGACGGGCGTGGAGAGTTGCGCGGGATTGCCGGTCTTCCACCGTCATTGCTCAACCCGCCAGCGGGGTGCGCTTTCCATCCACGCTGCCCGGTCGCGATCGACCGGTGCCGGATGGAACGCCCGCTCCTCCGTGAGGTGCGCCCAAGGCGGTGGGTCGCGTGCCACCTGGTCGAAAACGGAGGGACGACATGAGCTTGCTCGAAGCTCGCCGTGTGCGGAAGGTCTTTGGCGGTGGACTCTGGCATCGTAGTCAGGTGGTCGCGCTCGAGGACTTCTCGATCGCCTTCGATGAGGCTTCCCCGAGTTTTATCGCGGTTGTGGGGGAGAGTGGCTCAGGGAAGACGACACTTGCTCGTCTGCTCCTCGGTCTGCTGCAGCCGACGAGCGGTGATGTCTGCTACCGAGGTACCTCTTTGCGCTTGCTGCATCGCCAAGGCCGTCGTCGCTTCCTCCAAGAGGTGCAGGCTGTCTTCCAGGACCCCTATGAGGTCTATAATCCCTTTTATAAGGTCGACCATGTCCTCGAGCTGCCGATTCGAAACTTTCGCCTGGCGGGAGACCGTCGGATGGCGCGGGCGTTGATGGAGCAGGCGCTCGTCGAGGTCGGGTTGCGAGTGGAGGAGACATTAGGGCGTTATCCGCATCAGCTGTCGGGCGGCCAGCGGCAGCGACTCATGATTGCGCGAGCCTTGCTCTTGCGCCCGAAGGTGCTGATCGCGGATGAGCCGGTTTCCATGGTCGACGCCTCGCTCCGTGCGACCATCCTCGGGAGTCTCTTGAGTCTGCACCGAGAGCATGGCGTCTCGGTCCTCTATATCACTCATGACCTGACGACAGCATATCAGGTGAGTCATGATATCGTCGTGCTCTACCGCGGGGTAGTGGTCGAAGCCGGGCGAGTCGAATCGGTCGTTCGTGAACCAGCCCATCCGTACACGCGCCTACTGGTCGGCTCCATTCCGCTTCCCCGTCCAGATCGGCCATGGCTGGGTGAGCGGGCACTCGGCCAGCCAGCGGGCCTCAGGCCAGTCGGCCCGCGTTTCTGTAAGTTCGTTGATCGGTGCCCCTTTGCTCTGCCGATCTGCCAAGAGGAGTCCCCGCCGCTCTTCCAGCTCAGCCCGGATCGCGCCGTGGCGTGCTTCCTCTATAGGGAGCAGCCGGTCGTTACGAACGATGACCTCACCGTAGTCTTGCGCAACCGCGCAGGAACAGGCGCAGAAGCGCCGAACTGAGTGCGACGATCGCTCACACGGGTTCACCGAAGAAGGTCGTTCCCGGCTTGGCGTGGGCGCGCGCAACCTCCTCATTGAGCGTGAGGCCGTGGCCTGGTGCGTCGCTGAGGGTGATGAACCCGTTGCGAATGACCGGTCGCTCGAGGACGATTTCATCCCACCATGGCACATCGAGCGCGTGAAATTCCAACACGAGGAAGTTGGAGATCGCTGCACAGAGGTGCGCTGCGGCCACCGTGCCGATCGGGCTGCAGACGTTGTGCGGAGCCACGAGCATCCCATAGAGGTCCGCCCATGCTGCGACTGTGCGCGCCTCGAGGAGGCCACCCATCTTCGGGATGTCGGGAGCCACAATGCTACAGGCCTGTCGCTCGATGAGCTCGCGGAATCCCTGCAGCCGGTAGTGGTTCTCGCCGGTACAGATCGGGATGCGCGTGCTGCGGGCCACGGTCACCAACGCATCGACATTGTCTGGCGGGATCGGATCTTCCAGCCAGAGCGGATCGTACGGCTCCAAGGCATGCGCAAGCTGGATCACGTCCGGGACAGCGTACTTCCAATGGCAGTCGAGGGCAAGCATGATATCAGGCCCGATCGTCTCGCGCACTGCGGCGACCACCTGCTGGAGGTAGCGGCGCTCGGCGCTGCCGACTGTTCGATTGTATGGCTCGTACCAGGAACGGCGAGGATCGGCATCGTCGGAGATGTCGCGGGTATAGGGGTTCGGTGCATCGAGGTCGAACTTGATGGCAGTAAAACCCTGCTCTACTGCCTGCTTCGCGCGACGAGCCCAACTCTCCGGAGTGGGTTCTTCCCCAGCATGGAGATCAGCATAGACGCGAATTTGTGAACGGAACCGACCTCCAAAAAGGGTCGAAAGCGGAGTGTTCAATGCTCGTGCTACCAGATCCCAAAGGGCTATTTCGATGCCACTGATCGCCGTAACGGTCGCTCCGGCTTGTGCGCCGGCTCCAGAGAGTCCGCGCTGCATTTTAAAAAGTAGTTTCGATACATCGAACGGATTTTCTCCGACGATCAGGCGCTTGGCTGCATCGATGAGTTCCACAACCCCAGTTCCCCAATATGCCTCACCGAGCCCGCTCAATCCCTCGTCGGTCTCGACACGAACCAGAATCCAGTCGAAATTACCGGCAATAACAGCAGTTTTTATGTCTACGATACGCATCTCTGGACTCCTTTCATATGGTTGATGGCCTCAATATGAGATAGTAACATTGTCAAATGAGCAGGCACAATCGGCGAGGGGAGCAGCCATGGGGTTCAATGCTGCAGGCGGAAATCTCTGGACCTCACCGCCGTGGGAGCCTCTCGGCGAGCCAGTAGTGCGTATCCGCGAAGTGCGAGCGATCTGCACTGCTCCCGAAGGGATACGGCTTGTCGTCGTCAAAGTGGAGACCACGGAGCCAGGCCTCTACGGCCTCGGTTGCGCAACGTTCACCCAGCGACCACTCGCGGTAGTGGCCGCTGTGGAACGGTATCTCAAGCCGTTTCTCATTGGAAGGAGTGTCGACGATATTGAGGATATCTGGCAAGCAGCATACCTCAGCTCGTACTGGCGCAATAGCCCGGTGCTCCACAACGCGCTTTCCGGCGTGGACATGGCATTGTGGGACATCAAGGGAAAACGAGCAGGAATGCCGCTCTATCAGCTCCTCGGCGGTCGGTGTCGCGTTGCCCTTCCCCTTTACGCGCACGCTGCTGGACGCGACTTCCAAGAGGTAGAGGAGCAGGTCCGCGAGTTCGCAACACGTGGATATCGCTTTATAAGATGTCAAGTGGCAGTTCCTGGGCGGTCGACGTACGGCGTGAAAGGGGATCTCAGTGAGCGTCGTGATTGGGACCCCCGAGCGTACTGTCGCATCATTCCGCGACTTTTCGATTATCTCCGCTCTCGTGTGGGCGAAGAAGTTGAGCTTCTCCATGATGTCCATGAGCGCGTGCCACCGATTGACGCGATCCAACTTGCCAAAGCTTTAGAGCCGTATCGGCTGTTCTTCCTCGAGGATCCTGTTTCTCCGGAGGATGCTGAGTATTTACGGCTCCTTCGCAGTCAGTGTGCCACCCCGATCGCGCTTGGTGAACTCTTCGTCAACCCAGCAGAGTACGTGCCGCTGGTGCGCGAGCGCCTTCTCGATTTCATTCGCGTCCATCTCTCCGCAATCGGTGGCTTGACGCCTGCGCGAAAACTTGCCGCCCTTTGTGAATTTTTTGGTGTGCGCACTGCATTCCACGGACCGGGTGATGTATCGCCAGTTGGGCATGCAGCGAACTTGCATCTCGGATTGGCCATTCCCAACTTTGGGATCCAGGAGCAACATGAGTTCACGGAGACAGCCCGCGAGGTTTTTCCTGGGACGCCGGAAATCCGCGATGGTATGCTATGGCCGAATGATCGACCGGGGCTCGGTGTCGATCTGAATGAGCAGTTAGCTGCGAAATACTCGTTCCCAGATCATGTCTTGGAGGGCAGTTGGCCACCATTACGGGGAGTCGACGGTACCGTATTACGCCCTTAAACACGCATTCGATGCGCACCTGAGTGTTGAGGTGCTCAGTGAAAGGATGCCAAGATACTACTCTCGAGAAGATTCTGATGAGAAAGGGTACAGTCAATGACTGAAGTATCCAGCTGATGTGTCTGATTATGGGAGATAAAATGGCCACACCACTTTCTTCACTCATGGCGCAGGAAAGGTCCGAGTGGATGCAGCAATGCATTGTGGATAACCTCTGGGGCTTGCGTGAACGATGGACCTCTCCCTCCACTCATTCGGCAGGAAAATCGTTCGGAGTATCAGCGGGCAGGCTTTAGCGTCTTTTTGTTGCCCAAGCTCTCCCCATATGAGGCGTCTCGTCAATGACTGATCCGAATATGGACGTCCGAGCGTTCCCAAAGTTCCGGACGCAGGTCAGTACCTAGTCCCGCTTCTTCAGGGGCAGAAATGAGGCCGTTAGCAAATGGTGGTAGGTTGGTGACAATCTCTTGATACCAACCGAAGTAGAAGGCTCGCACGAATTCCTGAATGAAAGAATTCGGTATCGACAAGGAGAAGTGTACGGAAGCAGTGAAAACAATAGGCCCAGTGCAGTCATGAGGGGCAACAGGTAGCTGATAAGCTTCAGCCATGGCAGCAATAGCTCGAGCTTCCGTCAGCCCGCCGCACCATCCGAGGTCGAACAGTATGAAACCAGGGATGCGCTGCTCAAGGAGTTGTCGAAACGCTGAGCGGGGTCCGAGTGTCTCGCTCAACGCAAGCGGAATGGGTGTTACGCGCGCCAGCGTGGCAAGGGCATCAAGATCATCACTCCGAATGGGATCCTCGATCCAGAGAGGTTTCAGCGGTTCGAGTGCCCGAGCAATGCGCACGGCCATGGGAAGATTCCAGAGCCCGTGGAGTTCGACAAGAAGCTCCATCTCTTGACCAACAGTGGCGCGTATCCGTTGGAACGGTTCCAGGCAGCGCTCAAGATCAGAAAGGCTCAAAAACTGCCCGTTCGTCCTTTCGGCTTCAGGATCAAAAGGCCATATTTTCATGGCCCGAATCCCCATCGCAAGAAGATCGCGTGCCAGGGCATCCGGGCGTGTCAGGAAAGCTTCGAGATCTTCATAGGGGCCCTCAGAAGGGTTCTCAGGGAGTCCCCAGTTCTCGACTGCCTGGCGAGGCTGCGCTCGAATGTAACGATAGCCGGCACAGGTGTTGTAAACAGGAATCTCCGTTCGGACGCGACCGCCGAGTGCCTGGTATAGCGGTTGTCCAGTAGCGCGACCAATCAGATCCCAGAGTGCTAAGTCGATAGCGGAGTTACCGCGCTGCTCGACACCAGTTCCGCAGAATCCAACATATTGCCTGAGCGCACGTGCGTGTCGTTGAATGTCGCGTGGATCCTGACCAAGCAGATAGGGCGCGACCGACTCATGGAGATAGGATTCAACGGCTTGTGCACCGAAAAACGTTTCTCCAATCCCAACGTATCCTTTATCCGTATGAAGACGGACCCAGAGAAGATTTGGAAATTCATTAAGGCGAAGCGTTTCCAGCGCTACGATACGCATATCGAGCTTCCTTTCGCTTTCCCAAGCATGATTGGTGTCCAGCATATTATAACATGGATCATTGCCTCTATGAGGCTATCCGATGAGCGATCGTCACCATCAGCGCTTGTCTATCAAAAGTGTTGCTAAATGAAGCAAGTCTCTCTCGCTCCACGCGTCGCGCCCACCGGCGAGAATAGCCAACTGGTAGCGCCGGATGCCATCGTCCCAGACCGCGGCTTGGGGCCAACCCCAGACCGGATGGGGTGTCCAGCAGAGTTCGATCGAATCCAATTCTTGTGTGCAGTGGGTAGCTGGTCCCAGGTAGGGGGTTCCGAGCCCACCGAGACTGATTTGCATGCGAGCCACGAGCGTTGGCCCAGCCAGGCTGACGCGCACGCTCTCCGGACCATCGCGGACAGCGGAAAGGACCTGCAGCTGAACCGGCAACGTCACGCCAGCCAGCGTGGGAGCGAGGAACTCGATGGTTTCGGGAACGACCTCGAAGACGAGCTGTGTTTGCCACGTGGGACCGTCCGCCTGGAGCACGTAGCAACCCGGGGCATCCACCGGAAGGTCGAGGACGATTCGGCGCGGAGTCGCGGCATCCGGTTCGATGAACCAGACAGAGCGTTCCCCCACCGAGGGAATCAGTGAGAGATCTGTCGCACGGAACAAGCGCAACAGTACTGGTCCACGTTCGCTGGCAGCGACGATGACCGGCACGCGGAGTTCTGCCTGCTCACTGGCGACGAGATCGCCGAGATTGACGACCGCGTCCGGCCCGATTTCCAAGTAAACTGGCCCTTCGCCAACTGCTGTTCCAAAAGCCCACGGACTGCGCGGGCAGTTCGGGCTTCCCTCGATCCCGCGCAGGGGACGCTGGCTGAGCGCGCTCGCGAGAAGATCTTCGGCACGCTCCGGTACATCCTGGCCACCGATCGCGCCGACGATGACCGAGATGACGGTACCGCGCTGACAATCGAGCTCGATCATCGTGACCATCGGTTTCGCCAGCAGGTCGTCGGCCTCGCGCAAGAGTGCTGCGGTCACGCGCACGCGATCGGTCTCTTCCGGCTGAAAACGGAGAAACTCGAGGATGCTCCAGCGCTCACGCTGGAGCGCTCGCTGCTCGACCCAATCCAGAAACGCTTCGGGGCGCTCGGCGAAGAGCCCGGTGGCGAGTCGATCCGGCTCGCGCGGGATGACCGCAAACCATCGTCTCATCGTGGTGGCCTCGCTGGTGAGAATCAGCTGGCGGAGCAGGGGAAGGTCGGTTCGGCTCACCGCCCAGAGGAATGTTTGGAGCGATTCCATCGTGCTCGCTATGGAACATGAAGGAGGCAGATCGACTGGCACCGAGGGAGTCGGAAGGACCGGGATGGTCGGGCTCGGTTCGGCGCTCACGGTCGGGATCGGGGAAGAGGGGGCGATGGACGGCGCCGGTGTCGTAGGAGCCTGTCGGCAGGAGGTCGTCACGATGAGCATGACTAGGAGACAGCCAAGGAAACGCGCCACGCGGTACTGCTCCCCCGTCCTGCTGCATTCCGTCGGTGGGTATACCACGACGCGAGCATCTGGTCAGGGATGTATCCACACGACCGTTCCCAGCGGAGTCCAATCGTAGAGCCAGGCTGCGGCGTCCAGGGGCAGATTGACGCAGCCATGGCTCATCGGGTGGCCGAAGTTGTTGTGCCAGTACGCGCCATGCAGCGCATAGCCGCGGTAGAAATACATCGTGTGCGGGACATTGGGCAGATCATAGTAGTCGATCCCGGGCGTGCCGCCACGCATCCACTCGTACCGCACCTTGACGTACACCCGGAACGTGCCCACGGGTGTCGGGTACTGAGGCAAGCCGGTGGAGACCAGTGTCGAAAAGACCAAGCGATCTCCTTCCCAGGCACGCAAGGCCTGCTGGCCCAGGTCGACTTCGATCCACTTGGTTTCCTGCACCGGGGCGCCGGCTGGTGGTGTGCGGACGAGAGCAGGCGCTCCCGGAAAGCGTTCGGGGTCGAAGACCGGCACACCAGGCGGTTGGGGAAGCGGATCGCGAGCAGTGCCGATCCGGTCGGCTGCCCAAGCCCCGAGCGGGGTGACCTGGATTTCGTCGTGAGTGCCGCGTGCTTCCGGATGCCATTCCAGTCGCGCCCGCTCGAAATACTGGACAGTCAAACCGTCTTCGCTCAGTTCCTCGCTGATCGGGTAGCCGAAGATACGGAGTCCGCCGTGCCGTTCCCAAAAAGCTCGGAAACCGGAACAGAGATTGTGCTGTGTCTCGGGGAAGTACCGGCAGACGGTCAGCTCGATCGGCGGCGTCGGGCGGAAGGCCCGGTCGGAGCGTCCCCGTGTCGTCTCGGCTCCCAAACGGCGGAGCTGCACGCGCCATTCGGCTGGTGCCTCTGGGTGCCATTCGAACACCGCTCGCTCGAAATACTGAACCGTGAGCCCACCCTCATCGAGTTCCTCGCTCAGCGGGTAGCCGAAGAGCAAGGTATCGCCGTGAGCGAGCCAGAAATCCAGAAAACCGAAGGCCAAAGAGTGACCGGTCTGTGGGAAGTAGATACGGTCTGGTCCACCGCGGACCGCACGAGCCGGCTCAGGCCATCCCAGCAGGAGCAGGACAGCCAGCACCAGACTGACCTGCCAGAAGCGAGTCCGGAGCCGGGTTGGGAGGGGAGAGGTCGATGACTGCATGGCGAGCATTCCCCTTGGAACACCGGTGCTGCGTTCAGGATACGCCGAGTCAGTCGCGGTGCCAAACCACGTGGACTGCTCACGATGCTGGCACGCCAGGTCGGTGCGCACCTCGACAGGCGATCGTCAGACGCATCCCGCCCTGGACGCGTGGCGGGCCTGTGGCCTGGAGACGACGCTCCGGCTCGTCAGGGAAGTCCGTTCCCCAAGCAAGGCCAGGACTGCAGGGTCCAGTCCGTATCGCTGCGTGCCGCGGCTTTCACAGTCGGCTCAGCTTGGTGGAAGCGCTACTGTGGCTCGGTACGGATCGAGCGCACGCTCGGCAAGACTGATCGGTCAGATGCTCTCTGCCGCATCACTGCTGGCGTGGGATCACCAGCACTTGTCCAGCTTGCAGCTGGTTCGGATCCTCGATCCGGTTGGCCTCGATCAAGGCTTGCAGCGAGACGCCGAAGCGGACTGCAATGGTGTAGAGCGTATCACCTGGTTGGACGACGTACGTTGTCCCTTCCCCGGTCGGTTGCGCTGCGGGCGCCGTTGGAGTCGGGGTCATGCTGGACAGGTTGGCTGGAGCTGGCGTCGGCGTCACGACCGGTAGGACCGGGAGAGAGGTCGGGGTGGGGACGAGCGTCGGTGTCACGGTCGGTGTGGCACGGCCGAACGGCAGGCATCCCGCGGCGAGCAGCACGACCAGCAGCGACACAACGCCGAGACGCCACATCGTCATGGCTCCTCCTCACCGAACAATTGTCGCTGCAGTCGCTCGATTTCGCTCCGGCGCTCCTCCTCGGCTGCGGTATCCTGCTCCAGGGTGACGCGCAACACCGTCCCCCGCCGTGCCCAAGGGAGCGCGGTGCGTGGCACGACGAGTTGCTGCCCATCGTCGAAGACCAGCACAGCGAGTTCCTGCCCTTCTTCGGTCATCTCGAAGCGGTCGACTGTCGCCCAGAGTCGCAGGGCGGTCATGATCGTGTCCTCTCTGTCCGGATCTCGTACTGCTTCCCATCCGTGACGACCAGGACGCTGCCGTCGCGATCGGTCCGGTAAATCTGGGCACCAGCTCGTCGCAGCCGGTCGAGTGTTACCCGATGGGGATGTCCGTACGGATTTCCTGCTCCCACCGAGATGAGAGCGACAGCTGGCCGCACCGCGGCGAGGAACGGTTCGCTCGACGACGTTCGGCTGCCATGATGGCCGACGACCAGAATATCCGCATGGAGCCCTTCACCGTCGCGCGTGACGAGCTCGGCTTCTCCTCGCTCCTCGAGGTCACCAGGCAGCAGGATGCGCATGGCGCCGTACTCGACGAGCAGCACCACACAGTTATCGTTGTCGCTCACGGTACCGTCTGGCGCTCGCAGGAACGGGCGCTCGGGCCAGAGGACGCGAGCAGTGACCTGCTCGCCGAGCGGCAGGACCAGGCCGCGTTCCGCCCGAATGGGGCGTATCCCCTTTTCGGCGACGAGGCGCAATGTCTCGGCATACGCACGATTGGTCGAGGGCAGGACCGGATCGACGTAGGCAGCGACGGGAAAGTTCGCCAGGAGCGCCGGCATGCCACCGACATGGTCCTGATCCGGATGGCTCAGGACCGCGTAGTCGAGACGCTCGATACCACGAGCGCGCAGGAACGGGATGATCACCCGTTCAGCGTCCTGGCGACTGTTCCCCGCATCGTACACCAGGGCGTGTCCGTCAGGCGTCACGATGGCGACCGCTAGCCCCTGGCCGACATCGAGAACGGCCAGCGTCATCTCGCTGGTCGGGCCAGCAGGGGAACGACCGACTGGCAGGCAGCCGGTCAGGATCCCAAGAAGCAGAAGGAGCAGCATGATCCGGCGCATGAGACTCATGCTCCAGAGGCGCGTCGGACCAGCCAGAGCCGCTGGAGCACCGTCAGGTTGGTCGCCACGGCCAGGAGCCAGAGCGCCCAGATCGGTCGCTCGGCTAAGAGTCCGAGCGCCAGCACGATGATGCGTTCCGGTCGGGCGAAAAAGCCCTGCGTCAACTGGAGACCAGCACCTTCAGCACGCGCGCGGACATAGCTCACGAGAATGGAGCCGACGATGACGGCGTAGCAGAGGAGAACCGGCACCGTTCCCGCCGAGGAACGGGTGAACCAGACGAGGAGTCCGCCGATGACCAGTGCCTCGGCGTAGCGGTCCAGAACCGAATCGAGGATGCCGCCGAAGCGCGTGACGCGCCCGGTGGCACGGGCGACTGCCCCATCCAGCATGTCGAAGATCCCGGCGAGGAGTAGGAGCCCACCGGCCCAGCGAAAAGCTCCCTCCGCGGCGACCCATCCGACGAGCCCGTTGAGGAACAATCCGATCATCGTCAACTGGTTGGGTGTGAGGCCAGTTCGCCCGACGAGTTCGCCGACTCGCTGCAAGCGGAGACGGACCCGGTCGGCTACCAGTGAACTGAGCACTGCAGCTTACCTCCCTGACCATGCCTTCAAGGCGAGACGGAGCGAGGTCCACCAATCGATCGGTGGTTCGGTTGTCGTCTCGCGAACACCGCGCAAGAGTCGCTCGTAGTACGCGAGTGTCCGCTGGGCGATCGCTGCCCAGGAGAACTGCTCGGCTCGCTGCCGTCCGGCCTTTCCCAATCGCTCGCGCAGTGCCGGGTCTGCGAGAAGGTGCACGAGCGCGAGGGCGAGCACCTCGGGATTCTTCCGTTCGACGAGCAACCCCTCGATACCGTGACGCAGGACGAAGCGAAAGCCGCGGATATCGGTGGCCACGACCGGCTTGCCGCTGGCCATCGCTTCGAGCAGGACGATCCCAAAGCTTTCGCCGCCCGTGGCTGGGGCACAGAACACGTCGCACGCTGTGTAGTATGCGGGTAACACCTCATCCGCCACAGGGCCGGTGAAGCGAACATGATCGACGAGTTCGTGGCGTTCCAGCTGCCGAGCATAGCGTGCGGGATCACCGGGACCGACGACCAGCAAGAGCACGTCGGGAAATTCGCGACGGACGAGTGCCAGGGCTTCGATGAGATAGCGCAACCCTTTCCGGGACTCGTTGAAGCGACCGACGAAGAGCAGGGTCGGTCGGCCGAACTGGGCGATTGGGGGAACGTCGGGCCGGAAGCGCTGAACATCGATCCCGTTGGGGATGAGTTCGTAATAACCGGGGAAATAGCGCGCGATCGATTCCAACGCTGCTGGTGAAACGGCGATGCGTCCGTGCAGTTTGGCGAAGAGGAGGCTCAAAAGGGGACGAGCCGAAAGGTAGCCCCAGTTGTGGGCTCGGGCAGCGTGAAACGTGCCGACATTGACCGACCGGGAGTGGAGCAGCGCCAGCTGCGGTAACATCGGGGCCAGCGGCTCGTGGAGATGGACGATGTCGAACCGTTCGCGGCGCAGGAGATCCTTCACCTTACCGGAAACGAACGGCGAGAGCGTGATCCGTGCTGTCGATCCGTTGGCGGGGATCGGTACGGCGACGCCGAGCTTGACGATGTGACCGTCATCGCTTTCTGCTTCGCCGGGCGAGCGCGGAGCCAGGATGCGGGTCTGGTGGCCAAGCTTGCGATATTCTGCATCGAGATGGAGAATGTGCTCGTTGACGCCACCAGGACAGCTGAAATCGAACGGGGAGACGAAGAGGATCCGCATTGCACGCTCCGTCACCATTCGAGAGAGGAGACCATGACCAGTTGGTCCATTGTCCTCTTCGCGAGTGGACTGTGGTGGATGCTGGCGACGATCTGGCGACTGCTGCGACCGGACCCACGCCTACCGCTCTGGCTGGCGCTGATGCGCGATGTCGTCCCGGCTCCCTTGGTCGGTCTCCTCATCGCGCGCCTTCTCTGATCCGTTTCACTGGTCGGACGCTGCTTCCGCTGCGTTCGCGGTACGAGCTTCCTGGGTTTCCTCCGATGGTGGCGCAGCCAGGACCACCGCATCCCGCCCGATGGTCCGAACCTGATCGATCGACACGGTCCGGCGACGGCCGAGCAAGCCGCTGATGCCGGGCGGTGCGATGAGGAGGTGCGTCACGGCACCGGTTTGGGGATCGATCTCGGCATCGTCCACCGTACCAGCTGCCTCACCACGCTCCGTGACCACCCGTGAACCGACGAGGTCATCGATCCGGCGCAGGTGCTCCGTTGTGGCAGTGGCCGGGCGCAGTACCTGGCTGCTCGGAACCATCACGGCATCGCGCCCGATGCCGTGGAGGTCAGAAAACGGTACGTCACTGACGTCACCCCGGAAGGGACCACCGCGCCGGACACGAACGATCGCGATGCGGCGTTCCTGAGGATCGATCAAGATATCCTGTACCTGGCCGAATCGCTCGCCAGACTCGACCGCGATGACGGGCATGCCTCGCAAGCTCCGTAGTTCCACCGTCGCACCGCCCCTCTTGCCGGTCGGCGTTCCCTCGGCTCCATCATACCCGGCTGGACTCGTTCCTGTCGTGTATCCTCTTGCCGCGGACGCCGAGGACGGAGCGAGGCCAGCATGGCAGGACGAGGAATGCGGACACCGGGCGGCAACGGCCGACGATCCCGCGCGAACGGCCAGCGCAAGGCGAACGCTGGGGCGATCCTGCTCGCGCGCCGCCGCCGCGCTCGTCGCCGGCATCCGGTCACGACGGTACTGCTCCGGCTGCTCACGGCGATCGTTCTCTCCCTGGTGTTGCTGGCGTTGGCTGGTGCGGGCGTGGTGGGCGCAGCGGGCTACTTGGGTTGGTCTGCGCTCACGGCCGATTTGCCGTCACCGGATCGGTTCGAGGCCCTGGAGTTCCAGACGACAAAGATCTACGACCGGAACTGGGTCCTGCTGAGCGAGGTGACCGATCCGACGACGGGCTACCGCACGGCGATCAGTTACGAGGAATTGATGGACCATATCCGGCAACAGCAAAACGATCCGACCAAGCCGCACCGGGCGTGGATCATCGATGCGACGATCGCCGCGGAGGATGCGACCTTCTGGACCAATCCGGGTGTGGAGCCGCGCGCGATCCTGCGCAGCCTGGTCTTTAACTTGAGTGGGGAGAGTACGAGCGGTGCCTCGACCATCACCCAGCAGCTGGTGCGGATGCTCTACCCGGAAGCGATCGGGACGGAGCGGACGTACCGGCGCAAGGTGCGCGAGGCGATCATGGCGATCCGCTTCACGCAACGGTACTCCAAGCAAGAGATTCTCATGATGTACCTGAACAATGTCTATTACGGGAATCGGGCGTACGGTATCGATGCGGCGGCACAGGCGTATTTCAACAAGTTCGCCTGGGAGCTGAGCTTGGCCGAAGCGTCGATGCTGGCCGGGCTGCCGCAGGCACCCAGCGTCTATGACCCGACGAAGAATTTCGAACTCGCCAAGCGCCGCCAGCGGTACGTGCTCGACCGCATGGTGGAGCTCGGCATGATCACCCAGGAAGAAGCTGACGAAGCCTTCGCTGAACCGCTCCACCCACAAACCAGGGAAGGTCGCTACAACAAGGCTCCGCATTTCGTCAACTTCGTCCTCGAGTATCTCGAGGCGAAGTATGGCCCGGCTGCGGTCTATCGCGGTGGCCTCATGGTGCGCACCACGCTCGATCTCGCTGCCCAGCAGGCGGCCGAAGAGATCGTCAAACGTCGCGTCGAGCAGCTTGCCTCGTATCGGGTCAACAACGGTGCGCTGGTGGCCATGCTTCCCTGGAGCGGCGAGATCATCGCGATGGTCGGAAGTGCCGACTTCTATAACGACGCGATCGATGGCCAGTTCAATGTGACGACAGCCGAGCGTCAGCCCGGCTCGGCGATCAAGCCGGTCACGTATCTGACTGCCTTCGAGAAAGCTGGCTGGTATCCCGGTACGATCGTGTTCGACTATGCCAAAGTTTGGACTATTCCCGGATTCGGGAAGTACGAGCCGAAGAATGCGACTGGGCAGCATTTTGGTGCCATCGCCGTCCGCGAGGCACTCGCCAACTCGCTCAATATCCCGGCACTGCAGGCGATCGAAGTGGTCGGTGTCCCGGCGATGATCGACATGGCGCACCGGCTCGGTATCAAGACTGGCTTCTGGCGGGATCCCAACTTCTACGGCCTTTCGATCACGCTCGGTGGCGGGGAGGTCTCGCTCCTCGAGTTGACCAATGCCTACGCGACGATCGCGAACAATGGCAAGTATGTCCCCTACAATCCGATCCTGGAAATCATCGCTCCGGGAAACAACCGGATCTATCAACTGGATCGTGCGACGGTTCTCGATCAGGGCAAACAGGTGGTCCGTGCCGAGTATGCCTATCTCATCACGAGCATTCTCTCCGACAACAAGGCGCGTGCCATGATCTTCGGGCTGAACAATCCGCTGGTGCTGCCGGAACTCGATAACCGCCCGGCCGCGGCGAAAACCGGGACTTCGGAAGACGCGCGTGACCTCTGGACAGTCGGCTACACCACTGATCTCGTCGTCGGCGTCTGGGTCGGCAATACCGACAACAGCCCGTCGCGGGGGTTGGACGGTATCTCGAGCGCTGCCTTGATCTGGCACGATTTCATGGTGAAAGCGCATCAGGATCCACAGATCGCACGATCCCTCCTCGGTGCAGATGGTCGACCGATCCCGATCGAATTCCCGCGGCCGCCGGGTATCGTGGAGGTTCAGGTCTGCGCCGCGACCGGCAAGTTGCCCATTCCGGGCGCACGTACGGTCACCGAACTCAGTGTCCGCGATGGGCCACCCCGGTTGCGCTGTGATCAGGCATCCGAGTATGAGCTGCGCGAACTCAGAGCTGCTCTGGCGACACCGAAGGGAATGACCGGACGTGGCTGGAGTTCGCTGCAAGCCTATGCCGCGATGGTCGGTGTTGCCCCGCGGATCGAGATCCAGCGCCCAACTCCGACGCCGGGCGCGAGCGAACAAGTGACTCCGATCCCCGGCGCTCCACCAGCTGGATCACCGTCTCCCGGCGGAGCACCGCCGAGCAGCGGTACCCAGCCGACTCCTCCTCGTTCCTCCTTGCCCGGTGAGATTCCGACCCCGGCAACCCCCTGAGCCGTTGTCGCTCACCGGTCATGCGTGCTGTCGGGTATGGCTGGTACACCGGAAGCGCTATCGTCGCACTGTTCACGGTTGCGTTCTCACGTGGTATCGTTCACGAGTGCTATCGCCTTCGACTCCTAAAGGGCGGTCAGAGCGAGGGAGTGGAGGAGCGAAGGACCGGACTCGGAAAACGCTCACCTGACGCTGAGCGGCCATCGTCTCCTTCGGCAACGAGACACGGTGAGCGTTTTCGCGAGGAATCGAAAACGGTTCTCTCCTCTGTCTCGATCCGGATGCCCCCAGCCGGTTTCTCTGGCGTCGTGGAGTCGAAGCGGTTGAAGAGCACGCATTGGTAGCGCTCGTCCTCACGGGTGACTCGAACGATCGGGGACACTCGGTGCGGTCGCTACGGAGGGAGCGATCATGACGACGCGACTGGAGCTCTATCCGGATGTCGTTGTCGTGGGCGGTGGGATCATCGGCACGACGATCGCCTACGCGCTGGCGCGACAGGGTAAGCGCGTGACGCTCCTCGAACGGGAATCGATAGGTGATGGGACGTCGGCTGCCTCCGCAGGGATCGTGAGCCCACTCGATGAACGACACCATCCGGTCGAACTTCAGGATTTGCTCTGGCGCAGCCTGCGCTCGTACCCATGGCTGATCGGGTCGCTCCAGGAGGAGACAGGTCTGGCGGTCGGTTTTCAGCAGTGGGGAACCCTTTTGGTCGCCGAGACCGAGGCGGAAATCGCTGACATCCGAGCGGTCGGAACATGGCTCGAGGAACGCGGCTTCGGCGTGGAATGGCTCGATGGCCCCACGGTCCGTGAGGCAGAGCCACTCTTGCCGGTGCACGTTCAGGGAGCATTGCGCATCGACGAAGGAGCGAGTGTCCTCGTGCCGCAGCTCGTACGCGCAACGGCGCTCGCTGCTCAGCGCTATGGTGCGACGGTTCTCGAGCATACTGCCGTCGTGGGGATGGAGACGGCGGGTGACCGCGTGGTGGCCATCCAGACTGCTCGCGAACGCATCGCAACGGCAGCCGTCGTGTTGGCAGCTGGTGCCTGGTCCGGCCAATTGACTGCTCCGCTCGGGCGTCCACTCCCGACCTTGCCGGTCAAGGGTCAGATGGTCTTGATCGATGGAACGACACGGCGTCCCCGATCGATCATCGGCGCGCCAGGGGTGACTGGCTACGTCGTGCCCCGCGCGGACGGCTTGGTCTGGGTCGGGACGACGGTCGAGCGAGGACGTTGGGGTACGCGACCGACCGCGCACGGCTTGTGGTTCTGCATCGATACAGCTCGGCGTCTCGCGCCAGCGCTTTTGCAAGAGGAACTCTTCTGCGCGGGGGCAGGGCTGCGACCCGGCACGGTCGACGATCAGCCGATTCTGGGGCGACTGCCCGGCTGGCGCAATGTTTGGGTGGCAACCGGCCACTTCCGGCTCGGGATCATGTTGGCGCCGATCACGGCTGAACTGATCGCGCGGGCGATGGAACTCGAGAGCGAGGACGGCATCCCACCCCGCTTTTCCCCGCAGCGATTCCTCGACGACACGAGCAACTAGCGTGCACCGACGATGCGCACGATGGGGTCTCCGCGGTGTCGCGATCGTGCATCGCGCCGCACCGCATCGTTTCGGTCATTCGTCGCTGCGGGTCAGTGCGAATGTCGCGGCCGGATCATCGGCCGAGCGATGACCGCCGAAGACCATCGTCGCCCGGAGAAGGAAGGCTCCCGCCAGAGCGAGGATGCTCGCCGGGAGCTCGAGCCGCTGGCGCCAGCGCCGCGGGAGCAGCAGCGCAAGGCCGTGCAGCGCGAGTGCAGTAGCAGTGGTTGCGCGGGCACCGGCGAACGCGCGTCCTTCGGCCCCGTGGCGCAAGGGGCGGCCGATCACCGGACCGCTCTTCCGGTGAACCGCTTCGAGGAGCGCGACCTCGCCGGTCAGGGCGAGGAACTCGACCTGCGCCAGGGCCTGCTCCGCTCGGTCATTTTGGGAACGACGTGCCAGCAGGAGGGAGAGCGTGGCAGCAGCGCTGGAAAGCGCCGAGCAGAGAAACAGCGGTCCCAAGAGCAACGCGTTGCGTGCCCAAAGTGGTACGGCAGTAGCGCCGAGCAGGACACCAGTGTAGCCGGCGAGGAAGAAGGCCGGAACCGTGCTCGCGATGGCCAGCGCGCGGTCCGGCAGCTGCTGGAAGCCGCGCACCAGACGATTCGAACGGCCGAAGAAGCCGTCATCGACCGCCTGGCGAAGCGCGTTGAGGAATGCGCTCAGACTGAAGGCGATCAACCCCCAGACGCCCAGCGACATCGGCGAACGCAACTTGATGACCCGGAGCATATGATGAAAGCGCTCTGGACGCCCGAGATCGACGATCAACAGCAGGGGACCGGGCAAGACAGCGAGGAAGGCGAGATAGCGACCCGCCCGAACGACCGGGCGAGCCGAACGACCACCGAGAAGTCGCGCGGCAGCAGCGAGGACGGCGCTCCCCCCGGCGAGTCCGCCCAAGAGGAAGTAGAACACGATCGGCCAATGCCAATGCGGGCCATGGATGACGGGGAGTCCGTAATAGCTTTCACGTGTCGCGGCACCGATAGGCTCGCCAGGTGCGCGTCGGTGTCGCCAGGACCGGAGTTCAGCCATGCTGCATCCTTCCCACTCGTCGGAAGGAGAACAGAGTGGCGATGCCGAGTGCGAGTGCGGCCAGCGCGGTGGTGAGAAACGCGGGCAACACGCGCCGCTGGGGAAGCTCGGGTTTGGCCGGCAGGTTATAGACTTCCGGCGGTGCAGTCAGGATGAAGAAGGCGTTGAGCCCACCGATGCCGCCGGTACCACCGAGTGCCTGGTCACCGTAAATGCGAGCTTCCACACCTTGGGCGCGCAGTTCGCTGACCCGCGCTCGTGCCCGGTCCATCAAAGCATGCACCGGACCGAACTGAATGGCATCGGTGGGGCAGGCCTTGGCGCAGGCTGGTTCCAGGCCATCCTTGAGCCGGTCATAGCAGAGCGTGCACTTGTGCGCCTTGCCGTCGAATGGACTGAGGGCGGGGACGCCGAAGGGGCAGGCCGGAACACAGTAGCCGCAGCCGTTGCAGATATCCTGCTGGATCACGACCGTATCGAACTCGGTGCGGATGATGGCGCCAGTCGGGCATGCCTCCATGCAACCGGCGTGGACACAATGCTTGCAGACGTCGCTCAGCATGAGCCAGTTGCTCTGGAACGGCGCGAGGGTCGTTGGACGTCGCCCTTCCCGATCGCTGATCCGCTCGATGAAGGCGACATGACGCCAGGTGGTCGCGCCGAGATCGCCGGTATTGTCGTAACTCATGCCGGTGAAGCCGAAATCGTCCATCGGCAGCTGGTTCCACTGCTTGCAGGCGACCTCGCACGCTTTACAGCCGATGCAGAGGGTGGTATCGGTGAGGAAGCCGAAGGCGCCTGGCCGGGCGCGCGTCCGCCCGACCGGCACCGTGCTGCTCATGGTTCAGTCCCTTCGCGTAGTCGTCCTTTGCGAACCGTGCAGGTAAAGGACTTGGCCTCGTGGATGAGCGAGTTGGGATCCTCGACCAGCGCAGCCAGCTCGTTGGCGATCCCTCCCGTTGCCAGTCCGCCGAAGCCGAAGTGCCAGGGCATCCCGATGACATGCACCGTCCGCCCGGCGATCCGGAGCGGCTGCACGCGCTCGGTGACCAGCGCACGCGCTTCAGCTGCGCCACGGGCGGTCTCGACCACCACCCAGTCGCCATTGGCGATACCCAGCTCGCGGGCCAACTCCGGGCTGATCTCGACGAAGCCAGCCGGCTGCAGTTCGGCGAGCCACGGTACCCAGCGACTCATCCCGCCCGCTGTATGATGCTCGGTCAACCGGTAGGTGGTGATGACGTAGGGGTAGCGTGGATCACCGATCTCGTGATACGGGTTGTCGGGGCGGAGGAAGAGCGGTGCGACCGGACTCCGTGGCTGAGTCGGATAGAGCAGGTTGGGAACCGGGCTCTCCCACGGCTCGTAGTGTGTCGGAAGTGGACCATCGGCGAGGCCGGTCGGCACGAAGAGCCAGCCCAGGCCGTCGAGCATCATGACGAACGGAGCTGTCCCAGGGTGTGCGTCGAGCCCCTTGGCCCCGGGAGTCGGCTGGTAATCGGGCGGCTTGGTGGCTGGGAAATCGGGAACGTCGTACCCGACCCAACGTCCCTGCTCGGGGTCCCACCAGATCCACTTCTTCCGTTCGCTCCAGGGGCGACCCTGTGGGTCAGCTGAAGCGCGGTTGTAGAGAATGCGGCGATTGGCTGGCCACGCGAAGCCCCAATCGAGGCTGGCACGGTCGTCGCCCTGTCGGCGCTTGGCGCGATGCTCGCCCTCCGGTGTGACGATACCCGCGTAGATCCAGCAACCGCAGGCAGTCGATCCGTCGTCAGCCAATTCATGGAATCCGGCGATCGGTCGTCCGTCAGCGACACGATACCCGCTGATCTCGCGGGCGATCGCCATGAGCTCGGGCTCCTGGTGCGGTCCGGTCGTGGGGTAATCCCAGGTCAAGGCTCGGATTTGCTGACCGGCCGGAGAATCGTCGTCGGCGTAGAGCTCCTTGAGGCGACGGCCGAGGTGGTAGACGAAATGAGCCTCGGAGCGCGCATCGGCCGGTGGATCGATGGCTTTGTCGTGCCACTGGACGAGGCGATGCGTGTTGGTGAAGGTGCCGTCCTTCTCTGCCGCGATCGCCGCTGGGAGGAAGAAGACCTCGGTCCTGATATCTTGGGACCGAACCTCGCCGTTGCGCACTTCCGGGGCATCGTACCAGAAGGAGGCCGTCTCGATCTCATGGACATCCCGCACCACCAGCCAGTCCAGATTGGCCAGTGCGCGGCGGGCCAGCCGCGCGTTTTGCCCGCCAACGGCTGGGTTCATCCCCATGACGAAGAGTCCCTTGATGATCCCGTCCTCCATCATGGTGAGGATCGACTGAAACGAGTAGTCGCCGCCGATCTTGGGGAGGAAGGTGTAGCCGAAATCGTTCTCTGGGGTCGCCGCATCCCCGTACCACGCCTTGAGGAGCGAGATCAGGAACTTGGGCATGTCGTACCAGAGGCCAGTTGCGGGGCGCTCGCTGGCGAAGTAGCTCGCGAGCGTCGCGTGCTCCGGGATCGCGCGCGGCATCTTGAGGTAGCCAGGCAAAAGATCGAAGAGTGTCGGGATGTCGGTCGATCCCTGGATGGTGGCGTGCCCACGGAGCGCCAGAATGCCTCCGCCGGGGCGGCCGATGTTGCCGAGCAGGAGCTGCAGCAAGGCGCAGCACGAGATGATCTGCGTGCCGATGGTGTGCTGCGTCCAGGCGACCGCGTAACAAAAAGCGGTCGTTCGCTCGCGGCCGGAGTTGGCGAGGATCGTCTCGGCGACGCGGAGGAACAGCTCACGCGGCACGCCGCAGACTTCCTCGACGAGTTCCGGCGTATAGCGCGCGAAGTGCCGTTTCACGAGTTGGAAGGCGCAGTTGGGATGCTGGAGCGTCAGATCCCGCTCCGGCTCGACCAGCGGGCGGCAGGGCCAGCGCTCACCCTCGACGCGGTGAATCTGCGCGGCATAGTGCCAGCTCGCGGAATCGTAGCGGCGTTGCTCGGCTCGGTATCCGCTGAAGAGCCCGGCGAGGTCCTCGGTGTCGCGAAAGTCAGCGGAGACGATCACGCTGGCATTGGTGTAGTGTAGAACGTACTCGCGGAAGAATGGATCGGTCTGCCAGCGCTCGTGATTGACGACATAGTTGACCAGCGCGCCGAGGAAGACGAGATCACTGCCTGGCCGGATCGGGACGTACAGATCGGCCAGCGCGGAGGTGCGCGAGAAGCGCGGATCGACGTGAATCACCGTCGCACCAGCCTGGCGTGCCCTGACGACGAAGCGGAAGCCGACCGGGTGGTTCTCGGCCATGTTCGAGCCCATGATAACGATGCAGTCGCTCTCGGCCAGACTCGCCAGCGTCGTCGTCGCACCGCCTCGACCCAGTCGGGCGCCCAGACCGGGCACCGTGCTGGAGTGTCATATGCGCGCTTGGTTCTCGACCGCGACGATCCCCAGTCCGCCAGTGAACAGCTTCTTGATGAGATAGTTCTCCTCGTTGTCCAGCGTCGCCCCGCCTAGATGCGCAATCCCGAGCGTGCGGTTGACAACCATCCCCTGGTCGTCGCGATGCACGAAGGTTGCATCGCGGGTCTGTTTGACGAGCTGGGCGATCCGCTCCATCGCCCACTCCAGCGGACGCTCTTCCCAGTGGTCACTGTACGGTGCGCGGTACTTGACGCGGAGCTGGCGCAATGGGCTGTGGATGAGCTGCCAGGTGGCGGCTCCCTTCGGACAGAGCGTTCCGCCGTTGATCGGACTCTCGTAGTTCCCCTCGATGTCGATGATGCGCCCGTCCTTGGTATAGACGAGCTGGGAGCATCCGACCGCACAGTAGGGGCAGACGCTGATGCTGACGTCGGCGCCGCGGACGCGTGCATGAGCCTGGCGCGTCGTCTCGCTCACCGGGTTCGGAACGAAACCGACGTGCTGTCGCAGCTGTTGGAGAAGCCTCATGAACGCTCGCCCTCCGCTCTCCTTGCCGGCGCTTGGTCGAAGACCGCTGTCGCGCGTCCATGATAGCCGAAGAGTTGGAGCGCCTGCCGCCACGCTTCTCGTTCTTCACCCTTGGGCTCGTGTGCAAAGCGATAGTCCGCCTTGCGGAAGAATTCGTTGCAGAGGTGCTCCAGGCTCGCGAGTCGGTCGCGCAGAACCCGGTGGATCGTCGCGATCGCTTGCTCGTGGTGTCTGCCGGCGGCTCGTGCCACTCGATGGACATGAGGGAGACAGCACCCGCCGCTGGCGGCATAGCGGTCGCGGACATCTTCGTCGTACTCCAGGACGTCGAGCAGCATCAGCGCGGTGTGGCTCGCTGCCTCCTCCTCGACCTCGCACAGAAGGCAGAGCCCATCCGGCTGGAGGACACGCGTGAGAGCGTCGCCAGCGGAGACGTGCCGCCGCAGCTGCTGAAACCTGCTGCGCAGGGGCGGTGCTGGCGCATCGAGGGCTCGCAGGATATCGGCGATGATCCAGCTGAAGATCGCCGTCAGCTGCCACTGTGGCCCACGCTCGCCGATCAGGGTGAGGTGACGCGGGCAGAAGCCGCGCGATCGGACATACCGGAGAATGACGCTCGGCTCGCTATAGAATTCATGAAAGAACCAGAAGAGGTAGCGCTCGATCGCTTCCTGGCCGGCACGACAAATCGGGCATCCTCCTCGAGCCAGCAGGTGACGGATCTCGCTAGCGGCGTATGCTGCCGGAGCGCGTCGGTGCATCGCTGCTACCATCGGACGACCAAAACGCTGCATGGAGCGTGGCGCACCACCTTATCGGCAGTCGTGCCGAGGAAGACCCCCCAGACCCCGGAGCGGCCGCTGTGCCCGATCACCAGCAAATCGAACGCGCCGCGCTGCGCTTCTTGGACGAGCAGTTGGGCAGGATGCCCGATACGAGTCACCGTGTGCAGTTCCACCCCGAATTCCGTTGCCTGCTGGTGCGCTGCCTCTTGCAGGGTGCTCAACTCTTGTTCGACGATGCGACGCTGTTCGTCGATCTCCGCGATGGTTGCCGTTCCCCACTGCGGAATCTCGATGACGGAGAGGCTCCATAATTCAGCCCCGAACAGGCGCGCCAGCTCGATGGCGTGGCGCAGGGCCGCCTGTGCCCCTGGTGAACCATCGAATCCGACGAGAATTTTGCGGTACATCGCTCAACCGTCCTCTCGTGTCGCTCGCTCGGCGACGAGTTCCGTCTCCACTCCAGGCAGAGGTGCCGCGGTGTCGGCCGGGGCGCGCGGCGTCTCCTCGGTGCGTGGCAGGAACCAGGTCTGTGCGATCCACGTGGGTACCAACGCGGAGGCGATCACCGCGGTCACCAGTGCAGTGTACTGGGTGCGGTCGATGATGCCGTTGTTGAGGCCGAAGAGTGCGGAAATAGTACCAAAAGTCAGGCCTGTCGACATCAGCAGGGTGGTATAGGCGCTCGTGCGCCGCTCGAGCCCGAAGACGAGCGTCAAGGGTCCGACTCCGAGAAGCTTCGTGACCATCTTGACCAAGAGCAGCGCGACGATCAACCCGATACTGCTGACGAGCGCTGGCAGGGAAACGTACAAGCCTGCCTTGAGGAAGTACCATGGCGTGAGCAGAGCGAAGGCCAGGGTACGCAGGCGCAGCATGAGTGGGCGATGATGCGTGAAAATCTCAGCGATGGCCAGGCCGACCAAGTACGCTGGCAGAACAGCTTCGCTCTTGGCGATCGTCGCCAGCCAACCGAGGAAGAAGAGTACCAGGAGCAGGAATTTGACTTCTGGCTCGCTGACGCGGTTTCCCCACGCTGCGATCACGAATCGTGTCACTCGCCCGAGCAGGAAGAGCGTGACTGCCGTGACGACGACGAAAACCACGAGGTGCAGGTCATAGTTCGCAAAGAGAAGCCCCAATGCGAGAACCGTGCCCAAGTCGTTGACGAAGCAGGCGGCCAGGATCAACTTGCCGATGTCGGTCTCGTTCAGTCCGGTTTCCACCATCACCGCATAGACGACGGCGACCGAAGTGGTGGAGAGAGCGAGGCCACCGATCCAGGCTTGTGGCCAGCTCCAACCCGCGACGAAGCGTGTGAAGGCGGTGGCACCGAGAAACGGCGCGAGGAATCCAGCGAAGCCGATCGCGAGACTCGCCTTGAGGTGCCGGCGCAGGGCTTCCGGCTCGATCTCCGCCCCGGCGAGGAAGGTGAGGACGACCGCCCCAAAACTGGCGAGCGCATTGATCCAGGTATCGGTCTGGAGGCCGAGCGTATTCCCGGCGACGATACCGACCAGGATCTCGACGAGTGCGACGGACAGTCCGAGGCGAATGGAGATGATGCTCGCCAAAAATGCGAGTCCGATCCAGAGTGCGGCAGTGGCCCAGATGTTTGCCATCGATGCCCCCTTCCCGCTCGTTCCGTTCGCAGTTTTCGAGGACGGGGGCAGAAGAAAAACTCCTGCCCGCACGTCCTGCGAGCAGGAGCCATCAGCCTTCTCTGGCGCTTCGGGCTCTCGACGAGCCCCGGCGGACTCCATCGCCGTTCGACTCGAGCATACCACTGTCCCAGAGAAAAGGGAAGGAGATCCGCTGTCGCGGGAGAACCGCTTCGGGGTGAGCTGCACTCGCCACTGCGCCGTCTCCTCGGCTAACGGGCAAAGTCGCTGGAAACGAGGGCGAGTGCCAGACTGTCCGGCCCTCTGTTATCCTTCCGGACGCGAGGGGCAGGAACGTGGCAAACCGCGGGACAGACTGGCTGGCGCAAGCGCGACGCGATCTCGCCCATGCTGAGCGGGCTCACCAAGCTGGCGACTACGAGTGGGCTGCATTCGCTGCGCAGCAGGCTGCTGAGAAGGCTGTCAAAGGGTTGCTCTTCGGACTCGGTGGCGAGGGATGGGGCCACAGCGTCTGGCGATTGCTCAGCGGACTCGCCGCTCGTCTCGAGGTACCGGAAGCGTTGCTCGACGCTGCCCGACGATTGGACCGTCACTACATTTTGGCGCGCTATCCGAACGGTTTCCCTGCCGGCCTTCCCGGCGAGTACTACACGGAGCGCGATGCAGCGGAGGCGATCGTCGATGCACGAGCGATCGTCGAGTTCTGTGAGCGTGCGTTTCCTCGACCGTGAAAGCGTGTTCGCTGCCCTGCGGGAAGCGGCGCGCGAGGCTGGCCGCTGTCCTGGCGTGCGGGCGATCTACCTCTTCGGCTCCTTCGCCAGCGGTATCCCGACGCCGCGCAGCGATGCTGACCTTCTCGTGGTGATCGCCGACGGGGCGGATCGAGCAGCCGCGCGGGCATGCTGCGAGGAGGTTTTCCAGCGGTTGCCGGTGCCTGTCGATCTCTTCGTCTGGAGCGAAGCAGAAGTGGCAGCGAGTGCCGCGAGCGGTCGCGGCCTGGCTGCCAATGTGCTCCCGCGAGCGATCCGGCTCGTGTGAGGTCTGCGCGGCTCAGGTGCCTGGGGCGCTTCACGGCAGTGCAAGGCGGACGACGACCGGCCGATGATCCGACGCACTGATCGGTGGAACCGAGCCGGCGAGGGGCCGCAGCTCGTCGGTGATGAACAGGTAGTCGATCCGCCGGTCGTCCGCGGAGGTCGGGTCGGTTGCCCCGACTGCGGCTGCGGCATCGATGAGGCCGGATTCACTGAGTCGGATCAGTTCGGGGCTACCGGGCTCGGCATTGAAATCGCCTCCCAGGACGAGCGGGCGCAACGGCTGGAGGAAGACGAGCAGCTCCTCGATCTGGGCCAGCCGGACGGTCACCGCTTGCCGAGGGTCGTCGAGGTGGGTGCTGGCGACCCACAGTGAGCCGGTGTGAGGCGCCAGTCGTACTGCGACGGCACCCCGCTGCAGGTTCTCGGTCACGCGGAAGCGCGTGGTCCTGATCTCCAGCGGTTGGCCGTGGCTGAGGACCGCGTTGCCCCAGAGACCATCGTCGCTGGCTGGACCCCAGGCGGCCTGCATGCCCAAGCGGCGGCTGAGCCAGGTGAGTTGGTCAGCACTGGAGGTCACCAGCCAGCCACGGCTGACTTCCTGAAGGAGGACGATGTCCGGCTGCAGGCGTTCGATCGCTTGGGCGGTGGCTTCCAGATCCCAGCGGTGCTGGCGATCGTAGCCCGACTGGATGTTGTAGGTGACGACGAGGAGATCGTTGCCGCCTGCGCGCGGCACTGGTTCCTGCACCCGCGTGGTGAGGAGTTGCCACACGAGAGCGCCGGCGAGCGGTCCGACGACCAGGAGCGTGATATGCGGCAGCAGCGCGACCGTACCCGCCGGCCAGGCCCTCGGCCACTCGAGCGCAGCGAACAGCGCGACCAGCCCGAACAGCGCGAGCACGATCGAGTGGTCGCCGGTGGCTGTGTAGTAGCGGAACAGGAGAGCGACCTGGAGCAGGTTCCCGAGAGCCAGCGCGCTCGCGATGCGCAAGACGCTCGCTGGCACGCGGAGCGGGCGGCCACCGAGCGCGACGACACCGGTGAGAACCGTCCAGGCCAGTGCCGCTGCGGCGATGCCGATGGCGGCTCTCCAACCATCATCCCAGGCGAGCCAGCATCCACCCGCACCGAGAAGCGCCGTGAGGACCCAGCCCAGCCAATGTCTGCCGGCGAGCGGAAAACTCGCGAGGCCCACGAGGAGGGCGAAGCCGAGGAGCGCGCTCGCCGCAGCGAGCGGCCAACCGGTGTGGACGATCGCGAAACCGATATTACCGGTCAAAAGATGAAAGAGACCGAGCGCGGGGCCGAAAGCGAAGAAGCCGAGTGCCCCGCGCGGCTCGACCGGTCCCCGGTCAGCCACGACCAAAACCACAGCGACGAGCAGGAGAACGAGCAGCCCAGCCGTGGCGAGGTGACTTCCCAATCCAGGGTTCCAGGGGAGGTCGATCGTCGTCCGTGCCGTGCGGAGTGCGAGATCGAGACCAGCACCCGCGAGGATGCCGAGTCCGGCGCGGGCTCGCCAGCGGAGAAGCGGGATCAGCATCCAGTTCACGGCAGCGAATCCCACAGCAGCGAGGATCAGGCGAGCGAGCGGCCAGTCGACGAACTGGAGACCGGCTCGGGTGGCGACGAGGAGCACCGTCGCCACCGGCAGGAGTCGCCCACCGCTCAGCCTCCCAACGAGTGGCGCGAGGACCGGACTCGCGAAGACGATCGCGATCAGGCCGAGCAGGACCAGCCGCCGGCTTTGATCGACGACGAAGACGAGATCGGAGACGAACACGCGCGTTACCTGGAGGCCGAGGACGACGGCGAGCGCCACAGCGAGTCCAGCCCACCAGGTGACATCCGACGCCATACGAGGTAGACCAGAAGCGGTCGGACGAAAAGGTGATCGCCTCACAGGTATGTCCACGCGCTGGTCCACGACCTGCCCACGGTATCGAGAGCCAGACTAGAAGAAAATGCCGGAACGAGCAAGGAGCGATCGGCCCGAACCGCCGGCGGACGATGAGCGATCCTGCTCGACAGGAGCGAAGAGGGGCGAGCGGCCGAAAGGCTCGGTGGCGACGAGGCACGCGCGATGGTACGCGGGCTGTTGGCAACGCGTGCCTGCTGATTCTGCCGGCAGACGAGTCCTGGCTTCTGCTCGGGTCGTCGGCGCGCGGTTCGCTAGGAGCGGAAGGCCAGGTCGTGTGGGAGCTGATACCGTGCGGTCGACTCCTCGGAAAAGAGGCTGGGCAGGGATCTTGACAACGTGGCACGATCGTGCTATTTTGAGAGTGCGATCCCGACGAGTTGTCGTCGGACCGTCGCGGAAGAGCGCCTGGGTGACCAGGCAGCTCGCTCCTGATCCAGCGGCCACCTGCTGGATCAGCCGTTCCGGAAGGAACGGCGCCAGAATCGTTCACCAGCCGGACCGGCGCGAGCCGGGAAGGGGGGTGAATCGAGGAACTGGCGGATCACGCGCCGGGACGAGAGAGGCTCGTCGGGATCGCTTTTTGCTCCGTTCGCTCGTCGCTGTCGCTTCTCCGGTTCCTGGCGTTTCTCCCGGCATGACCGTGCTGATGGACGTGCTCGCGCGGGTGCGCATCTCCGCCCTGAACTACTCGAGGGCGCGATTGTGCGTGCTATCCTTCGCCCCGAGCCGGCCCGATGGGGGAAAGCGAGGACAGCGTGAATCCGAATCACCAGTCTCCGCTCGAGGTGATCCACCAGGCGATGCGGGAGATCGTCTCCTTGCACCGCGTCACGGTCAACCAGCTGAGCGAATTGATCGGTGTCCAGCGCGAGACGACTGGTCAGCTCCACGGTGTCATCGACGCGATGCGCGAAGTGAGTGCCCTCTTCCGCGAAATGACCAATACCCAGTCCAAGGTGAACGACTTCCTGAACATGCTCAGTCAGGAGCTCCGCAACGTCGCTGAGATCGACGAGACGACGCGCCGACTCTTAGCTGATTTCATCGAGCAGCTGCAACAGCTGTGGCCCCATCTGGAGGAGGTCACCGGGCAACTGGTCGGCTTCGGGGTGCTGCTGCGGCAGCTGTTCCGCGAACAGGAACGAGCGAACCTTCTGGTACTCGCTGAGGATGTCGCTCGGCGTGTTCCCAATCTCTTTTGCCGACATCTCACCCAGTTGCGTTGGGGTGCCCCGGGGGAGTTCTACGATGAAATACAGGGGCATGTGCCGGAGGGAGCGCTCGATTCTTGGCTCTCGGCTGACCTGGTGGTGACCGGCGTGTTGCGGCAAGCAGCCGAGGCTCCGCCGCTTTGGATCGTCGGTTGGGTCGTTCCGGAGATCAACGAGCCGGCGGTGACCAGTGCGCGGGACCGTCTCGTTGCCTTGCGCGAAACGTTCCCGCGGGTGCTTCCAGCGCTGGTCGCGCTCCGTCCGACCGACGACGCCGGATTGGCTTCCTCCCAAGGGGTCCTGGTCATCGCGGACCGCGTGGTCCGGAACTGGGAGGAAGCGCTCGCTCGCTGGCTGGTGCATCCCGAGTAGCTCGCTGGGAGAACTGGAGCAGACGGTCGGTGATCGACCGGTGGGCCGATCGACTGGGAACGCTCCTCGAGCCGGGCATCCGGGCAGTCATCATTCTGCTACTGGCCTGGCTCGCTGTGCGCGTCGCTCGTCTCGTCATCCGCCGCGGCGTCGCCCGGCTCTTGTCGTCGAGGCGGGCGACGGATCGCGAGTTCGCCACTCGCCTCCGCACCCTCACCTCGTTGGCCGAGTCAGCCACTCGTCTGATCGTCTGGATCCTGGCAGGACTGACCATTCTCGCGGTCTTCGGTGTCCCGATCGGTCCGCTCTTGGCCAGTGCGGGAGTAGCTGGTCTCGCGGTGGGGCTCGGGGCCCAAACCTTGATCCGGGATATCATCGGCGGGATCTTCATCGTTCTGGAAGACCAGTTCCATGTCGGCGACGTGATCACCGTCAACGCGATCAGTGGGCAAGTCGAGTCGCTCACCCTTCGCTATACCGTGCTGCGCGCCCTGGATGGTGCGTACGTCGTCGTCCCGAACGGCGAGATCCGGATCGTTCAGAATCTGTCGCGTGACTGGGCGCGCGCGGTCATCGATGTGGCGGTCACGCCGGAGGAAGACGTCGATCGTGTGGTCGCCGTGTTGCGTGATCTCTTGGCGGGACTCCCGAACGATCCGGTGCTCGGCCCCCTCGTGCTCGAGCCCGGCGAGGTGCTGGGGGTGGAAGCGATCGCTCCCCAGCAGGCGACGGTACGACTCGCAGTCAAGACGCGTCCACTCGAGCAGTGGCGGGTGGCGCGCGAACTGCGGCGCCGGATCTTGCTCGCCTTGCGTGAGGCTGGCGTGAGCGTCCCTTATCCGCGAACGGTCACGATCATCCAGCCGCCGGACTCGGCCGAACCCTCACTGTCCTGAGCCTCGTGTTAGACTGGGGTCGAGGAAACGAGCGGCCGGTCGGAGGCCCGAGCATGCGTGTGGTGCGCAACGTCGGTTATCTCAAGAAGCGGCAACGCGGCACACGGATCATGATCGCGCTCGGGCTGAGTGGACTCTTCGGCTCGGTCGCTCTCACCTTCTTGCAACAGCTGCTGTACGTCTACTTGGCATACGCCCTGCTCATCACCGGCTTCCTGTTCTTCAATGCCGGCATGCAGCAGTGGGCGAAGTGGAATCGCCGGCCACGACCGGACGAGCTGCTGGACTCGGCGCTCCGGCGCTTGAACGATCGCTATACGCTGGTCCACTTTCCCGAAATCCCGGAGGGATGGCGCCCCGAGCATGTCTTGATTTGGCCTGGCGGGATCCTGAACATCACGACGCGCGAGTTGGCGGGGCGGATCGTCGTCAAGGGGACCCGTTGGCGCCGGCTCGATCGTCTCTTCATCCGGCTCCTCACCTTCGGTGGGCCGCCGCTCGGGAACCCGACGATCGAATGCCAGCGGCAGATGGAAGCCTTGCGGACGTTTCTCCAGCAGCGTGACTTGCCTGGCGCAGACCTGGTCGAGGGGTTGATCGTGTTCCTGAACGATCAGGCGCAGTTGGAGGTGATCGAGTCGCCGATTACCGTGGTGACCCGCAAGGAACTGCTCGAGGCTGTGCGCATGCTGGGAACCGAACGGCGC